>DATDGH010000517.1:0-13144 GCA_036522215.1 Candidatus Angelobacter sp.
ATGCATTGAGCATCAGCCCGGTCCAGGCAGAGTTGTTGCTGACGGACTCGAACACCAAGATTCTGGAAAAGCCACAGCTTCGTTCCCTGGACGGCATCAAGGCCAGCCTGAAAGTTGGCGACCGAATTCCGATTGCTATCGGTTCGTTTGGAACTCCCCTGGGCATCGGCAACGGCGGCAGCCAGTTAGGTGTCAACACTCAGTTTCAATACATTGAGGTCGGAGTGAAAATTGACATCACACCGCATGTACAAACTGACAGTGAGGTGAATCTGAAGGTTACTCTGGAGATTTCCAATAAAAGCGGAGACCAGCCCATTGGCGGCATCACTCAGCCGATTATCAGCCAGCGCACCGTTGAACACGAAATTCAATTGAAGGATGGAGAGGTGAACCTGCTGGGAGGTATCCTGGAAGAGCAGACTACACTGAACACCAATGGTGTTCCCATTTTGTCGAGGCTGCCCCTGCTGAAATATATCTTTGGACAGGAGGACAAGGAAAAACATACGAATGAAGTGGTGTTCCTGCTGGTGCCGCATATCGTTCGCGGACGGGTCCTGACTGCCTTGAATCAAAAGCGGCTGGATGTAGGACCAGGAAACAGCATTGAAGTCCATTTTCCCGAAAAATCGATGAGTAGCCTCAACAACACCGGTGGCCATGAGTGTGCGGCGCCGGCAGCGCCGGCGGCTTCCTCGGCGCCGCAACCGCCACCAGCGCCTGCCGCTCAGCCGTAGCTAATCCCTTCCATTTTCTTCTGCATCGGCGTTGTCTGGTAACAACTTTTGGGTTTGCACGTTAATCCGGTGTGCCGTGCCGGCCTGCGCCGGCCAAATCCATTGCCCCAAATGGTGTAACCGGCCGGTGATCTGTACCATGTAAACAAAGAATACGGTCGGCTGTGCGCATAGAGCGATTCGCGCAACCAGCCGGGCCGGCTCAAGAATGGAGTTTTCTCACCCCGACCACGCTCTATGCTCGAAGCTGCTAAAACATTGCTCCTGACGTTCAGCGCGTTGTTCCCCATCGTCAATCCTCTGGGAGGGAGCCCAGTCTTCCTGGCACGAACAGCGGGATACCCAACCGGCGCGCGCAGGACGCTTGCACAACAAATCGCTTTGAACTGTTTTTTTCTGCTGGTGGGATCCTATTTCGTTGGCACATACATTCTTGCGTTTTTTGGAATCTCGCTGCCGGTGGTGCAGGTGGGCGGAGGGTTGATTGTAATCTCAACCGGCTGGACCATGCTGAAGCAGGGTGGCGAAGACGAGCGCAGCCACTTGCACCAGGGCATGCAGCCGCAGGATCTATACGGCCAGGCTTTTTATCCGCTAACGCTGCCGCTGACGGTAGGTCCGGGATCGATTTCAGTAGCTATCACGCTGGGGGCAAACGCAGCCCGCCACCGCCCGCTGCACATTGTGGCCATGGCCGCCGCTGTGGTCGCGTCGGTGTTGATTGCGGTCAGCGTTTACATCTGCTACGCATTCGCAGACCGCCTGGCACGAGTCCTCGGACCCACAGGTATGTCGGTGTTGCTGCGTCTTTCGTCCTTCCTGCTGGTGTGCATTGGCGTGCAAATCGTCTGGAACGGCGCCAGCAGCCTGCTCACTTCCTTGCCGTGGCATGGGCGATGAGGCAGCAGATCGCTACGAAACTAAAGCTACGTGACGGGAGGCGCAGGCGTCTCGTGCAAGCCTACGTGGTGGCGCACATCGGCGCCACGGACCCAGAAGATCACATCTTCGGCGATGTTGGTGGCATGGTCGGCCACGCGCTCCAGGTTGCGGGCAATCAACAGCAAGTCCAGGGCCTGCTCCACAGCGGCCGGGTTTTCGTGCATCTTTTGCACCAGCACGATGTAAATCTCGTCGTTCATGCCATCGACAATGTCGTCCATCTTGAGGATGGCCTCAGCCAACTCAGCTTTGCCTTCAATAAATGATTCCAGCGCGCGGCGCACCATTCCCGCAGCGGTTGCGGCCATGCGCGGGATGTCTACCGGCAGTTCCACCGCCGGCAGCTTGACGGTGTCCATGATTCGTTCCACGATGTTGACGGCCTGGTCTCCCACGCGCTCCAGGTCGGCATTGATCTTCATGACGGCGGTGATGAAACGCAAATCCACCGCCAGGGGCTGCTGCATGGCCAGCAGATCCAGGGCCAGCTCATCGATCTCGCGCTCCGCCATGTTGATAGCGCGTTCGCCCTCCAGGACCGCGTAGCAAAGCTTCAGGTCGCGCTTGCGGTACGCCTCTGTGGCGCGATCAATGGCCTGCTCAGCCAGTCCGCCCATTGCCAGCAGTTTCTGCTTCAACTCGTCCAGCGCCATTTGAAAACGGGTGCGCATTATCCAAACCTGCCTGTAATGTAATCTTCCGTCCGCTTATCCGTGGGATTGGTAAACATCTTTTCCGTCTTATCAAACTCTATCAGTTTTCCCATCAGGAAGAAGCCGGTAAAATCCGCCACCCGGGCCGCCTGCTGCATATTATGGGTGACGATCACGATTGTGAATTCCTGTTTCAATTGAAAGATCAGGTCTTCAATCTTGGCCGTGGAGATGGGATCGAGCGCCGACGCCGGTTCATCCATCAGCATGATTTCCGGTTGCACGGCCAGGGCACGCGCAATGCACAGGCGCTGCTGTTGTCCGCCGGAAAGACTGATGCCGGACTTCTTTTTCAGGTCGTCCTTGACCTCATCCCAGAGGGCGGCATGCTGCAGCGAACGCTCGACGATTTCATCCAACTCGCGCCGTTTGTGAAACCCGTTGAGCTTGAGTCCGGCCGCCACGTTGTCATAGATGGACATGGTGGGGAAAGGATTAGGTTTCTGGAAGACCATCCCAATACGTCGCCGAACGGAAACCGGCGAGACGCCGCGTCCGTAGACGTCCGTTTCGCCCACCTGGATCTTGCCCTCCACGCGCGCCTCGGGAATGGTTTCATGCATTCGGTTGACGCAGCGCACGAACGTAGACTTGCCGCATCCGGAAGGCCCAATTACGGCGGTGGCCTGATTGGGAGGGATCTCCAGATTGATGTCATAGAGCGCCTGCTTTGCGCCAAACCAGGCGTTCAAGTTGCGGACGTGGATGGCAACGCCCATCAGGTCGTCTCCCTCATGACTCCGCGGCTGGTGGCGAAGCGGAAGAGAATCATGGTCCCGGCAATGAGCGCGATCAACACAAAAGCCCCGGTCCAGGCCAGGCGATGCCATTCGTCAAAAGGTCCCAACGCGTAAACGTAAATCTGCAAGGGCAAAGCTGCGGTGGGCTCATTCAGGTTGGTGTTCCAGAACTGATTCCCGAAGGCCGTAAACAAGAGGGGCGCAGTTTCTCCGGCAATGCGGGCGAAGGCCAGCATGATGCCGGTGACGATTCCTGACATGGCGGTACGGACCACGACAGAAAGCGTGGTGCGCCACTGCGGAATTCCCAGCCCCAGGGCAGCCTCGCGCACGGATTGCGGTACCATCAACAAGACCGCTTCGGTAGTGCGGCTGACGGTGGGAACCATCATGATGCCCAGGGCAACGCCGCCGGATAGCGCCGAAAAATGCTTCTGCGTGACCACCACCAGAGCGTAGGCGGTGAGGCCGATTACGATGGATGGGACGCCGTTTAGCACGTCGGCAGTAAACCGTACCACGTCACCGTAGATGTTGCGTCCGTATTCTGCCAGAAAGATACCTGTTCCGATGCCGAACGGAATCCCGATGGCGCTCGCCAGTAGCAAAATGATCCCTGAGCCGACTATTGCATTCGACATGCCGCCACCGACTTCGCCAGGCGGCTTGGGCATTTGCGTAAAGAAGGCCCAGTTCAAACCGCTGATTCCGTGGTAGACAACCGTTCCCAAAACCAGAAAAAGCGGAACAGTTACGACCAAAGTAGCCAGCGTAATGGCTCCCAGAGCGAGCCAATTGGTCACTTTGCGGCGCGCGCTGATTTGCAGTTTCGAAGATTTAGGCAAGGGTCCTCGAAGCAGTACCTCGGGTAACGCTCCACACCAAAAGCCGGGCCAGACCATTCACAATCAAGGTAATCACAAACAGAACCAGGGCCGCTTCAATCAAAGAACTCAAATACAGATCGTCTGTTGCCTCGGTAAACTCGTTCGCCACCACGCTGGCCAAGGTATATCCTGGAGCCAGCAGGGACTTAGCTATCTCCGGGCGATTCCCGATCACCATGGTTACGGCCATAGTTTCACCGATGGCGCGCCCTAATCCCAGAATAACGGCCCCCACGATTCCGATCCGCGCGTTGCGCAAGACGCCCATACGCAGCACTTCCCACTTGGTGGCGCCCAGCGCGATCACGGCCTCACGTTGTTGCCGGGGCACAGCCATGATGACTTCGCGGGTGACGGAGGCAATGATGGGCAGCACCATGATGGCCAAAATGATTCCCGCGGCCAGCATTCCAATTCCGTACGGCGGGCCTTCAAATAACCCAGTCCAGCCAAAGTGCTTTTGCAACCACGGTTCTACGTAAATCCGCAGAAAGGGAGCCAGCACAAATATTCCCCACAACCCGTAGATCACACTGGGGATGGCAGCCAGCAATTCTACGGTGGTGCCCAGGATGCGGCGCAAAAAGGCGGGACAAATCTCAGTCAGAAAGAGGGCGGTTCCCATGGAGAGCGGAACGGCTATGAGCAGACCGAGAAAAGAGGAAACCAGCGTCCCGTAAATGAACGGCAGGGAGCCAAATTCGCCACTCACCGGGTTCCATATGGTGGTGGTCAGGAACTTGAGTCCGAATTTGTGGGTGGACAGGCTGGACTGCTTGATGAGTTCAAAGCAAATCAGGCCCACGATCACCAGCAGTGAGACTGCGCAGGCTAGCACCAGGAAGCGGAAGGTATTGTCGGCCCATCGGCTCTCACCCTGGCCGGTAGCTGCACGGGAGACGATGGCCAGTTTCTTGACCGGCTGCCCGTCGGAGCCGCCCTCCGGCGCCGGCTGTTGCTCAGGCTGCTTCCCCACCTTCAGCTTGAGAGGCACTTGCATCACCCATGACCGTATCAGAACATTATTAATGGAGTGTTAAAACCGAGTAGATGAACGGATAAACGGCGCCCACTGAGGGGCGCCGTTGTTTTGCAGCTCTGAAGTCTCATTAAAAGATCGGGCGCTCGCCGTGATCGGGTGATCTAAGAAACCGAACCCAAGGCCTGAAGTCTAGCTACAAACCTTAGTTCATTCGACCGAAGAGTCGCGCCGTGTTACAAACCTATCCTTGAAGCAAGCTCTACTTAATTTCTTTGATTTTTGCCTTTACCTTGGTGGCAACGTTCTTGGGTAGTGGAGCATAGAATAGAGACTCCGTCATCTTCTCACCTGAATCGACCATCCAGTTGAGATAGTCCACCATTGCTTTCTCCTTGACGGAATCACTCCACTTCAGCGGGATCAAGAGCCAGGTAAAGCTAGCAATCGGGTACGCTGTCTTTCCCGGAGGGTTGGTGATGGAGACGCGGAAGTCGTCGGGCATCTCTTTCACGGACGCAGCCGCAGCCGTCGTGGATTCCAAGCTGGCCTTCACGTACTCTCCGGCAGAGTTCTTCACCGGGCCAAAGGAAATCTTGTTTTGCAGAGCGTAGATCAACTCTACGTAGCCGATGGCTCCATCCATTTGCTTTACCATCCCGGCCACAGCTTCATTGCCCTGTTGCCCGAGCCCGGTGGGCCATTGCACTGCGGCGCCTTTTCCCACCTTTTGTTGCCACTCCGGACTTACCTTGGATAGATAGTCAGTAAAAATGTAGCTGGTGCCGCTGGCTTCAGCGCGATGCACTACCACGATCGGCTTATCGGGAAGTTTCACTCCAGGATTGTCTTTGGTAAAGGCCGGATCGCTCCACTTTGTGATCTGGCCCAGATAAATTCCTGCCAGTGTTTCGCCGCTAAATTTGATTTCGCCGCTTACATCCGGCAGGTTATAAGCCGGCACCACGGCGCCCAGAACGGTCGGTATATGAATGATATCCGTTCCCCTTTTTTCCTTGGCCGCCTTCAGTTGATCGTCCGTCATCGGCCCGTCAGAGGCCCCAAAGTCCACGGTACCTTCAGTCAGCTGGCGAATACCAGCGCCGCTACCTTTCGATTGGTAGTTGATCTCAATGTCAGGATGCTGCTTGTGGTACTCATCAAACCACTTCGAGTAGATTGGATTAGGAAACGTCGCGCCGGCGCCGTTGAGTTTGGTTTCCGCCAGGCCGATGGTTCCCAGAAGCATCAATAGCAGTGCTAAACGTAGAACACGCGTCACGTGAATTACCCCCTCCATTTTTTTGTAATCCGCTTTTCGTTCCAGTAGTAGCTGGCAAATGTTAACGAGACGTTAAAGAACAGTGAAAATAGGGTGAAACCGACTAATCGAGTCGTCGGAAAGTTGGTAAGTTGGGCAACTGGGTAAGTTGGCAACTTGAAATCAAAGGGCAACAGCAGTAATCCAGGACTCCATGATTCTTCAGATTACCTTTGGCGTCCCCTGACGCGAGAGCCAATCCAGGTAGAGCTGCTCGACTGGCTTGTCTTTTGATTTGAGCAGATGGCGGATCGTCTGGCCGGTGACCAGGTGGCAGATATCTTCTGCCATGTTCTTGGCATGATCTCCTGCGCGTTCCAAGGCTGTGGCCATCAGCAGGACGTGCAGGCTTTCCTGGCCTTGCAGGCCGTCCGGATTATCTGTGTGCCGGACCAGCAGCAAATTGCGGAAGCGGTCCATTTCCGCGTCGGCACGTAACACTTTAAGCGCCAGGTCCACATTGCGATCACAAAATGCCTGGTGTGCCTGGATTAACATGTTTTCCAGCACGCAAGCCATCCGCGTAAGGTGTTCCAGGTCCTGCATGTCAATGCGGTTGCGGACAATGGCGCTGCGTTCGGCGAAGGCGGCAACCAGGTCGCCAGTGCGTTCCAGGTCAATCATGAGCTTCATGCATGCCAGCAGCACCCGCGCTTGAGGGGCGCTTACCTGGGTAATGGCTGGAGCCAGGCGCTGGTCCAATTCGCGATCAAAACCGTCCAGGCGTTCCTCACATTCTTTTACCGCTCGAAATGCGGCTTGTGAACCGTTGACGAGGCCATCAATGGCATGGGAAACCGCAGCTTTGGCGGCAAGAAAGGCTTCCTTAGTGATGGTCAGCAGGTCAGGAGCATACGAAGAATCTTCAGCGAGCGTCAGAGCCGGAACCAAACCCATGGAATACACCTCAATGCAGCAATTCTGTCTGTCACTTGTGCGCGGGGAGCCTGCCAGCAGATTTATATCCGATTCCACATGAAAAATGCATTAAAAGTGGGTGAATTTTGTGGAAAAACCAACCCAAGACTTTCGACGCGGAGGAACAGAGGATGCAGGGAAATTTGAGGGGAATGGCCACTTCCATTTTTTCCAAGACCTTCGGCGATTGCGCGAGTCAAAATGCAGTATCTCGAGGAACGGGCATTCTTCGATTCGATCAACCACGTGAGCGAGTAGAATTGAAGACCGCTCCTTCATACAACACAGGCATGGTTACACCCGGCAGCCAAAGAGGACAACAGTAGTATGCTGAAGCGTTTGCGCGAGAGTCCGCAGTGGAAGTTCTTCAGCGTTCTGCCTCGTGCTGACCGTCCGATGGCCCTCGCATGGTGGTTGGTGCTGGTGCTGCGCGCAGTTTTGCCTGCGGTATTTGCGGTCGCAATCGGCGTGCTGGTTGGCGCGGTACAACGCGGCGCCGCTCTCGCCATTCCTCTCACTTTGGTGGGAATGGTCTTTGTGCTGTTGCAGGTTTTGTCGCCGCTCCATCGCGCCATCGGCGCGAATCTTGGCAGCCGCACTGCCGCATGGCTCTACGATCAACTTACGCGGGCCTGCGTTCAGCCGCCCGGCATGGGTCACCTGGAAAACCCGGGCCTCACCACGGATCTGACCATGGCGCGCGATTTCGATTTGGGAATCAGCGGGCCTCCACTCTTTATCTCCATGGATTTCATCGCCTCCGGGCTGGTGGAATTCATGAGTGGCCTGGCTTCGGCGGCAATTCTAGCCGCATACACTTGGTGGGCGCCGGTACTGCTGGTGGGAGCCTGGCTGGGTACGCATTGGCTGCTGCGCGAAAGCGCGGTGTGGCGGGACCGCAATACTGACGATGTTCGCTCAGCGCAGCGCCAGGCATTCTATGCGTATCGCCTTGCCGTGGATGCACCCGCGGCCAAGGAGTTGCGGCTGTTCGGACTCGCCGCATGGACAGTCGACCGCTTCACTTCAGGACGCCGACGCCTCCTGGAGCTGCAATTCCAGGCAACGCGCCTACGGGAACGGCCTATGCTATGGAGCCTGCTGGTGGTTTTGTCTGCCAACATCCTGGTCTTCTGGATGATGGCCCAGGATGCGGCCACAGGACGTTTGGCCCTGTCGCGGGTGGTTACCTTTGCCAGCGCAGCTCTGGCTGCCAGCAGCATCGCTTTCGGCGGCCTGTCGTGGGCCCTCGACGGCGCCGCCGCGCCGGTAACTGCGGTGCTCCGCCTGCAAAGCGCTATGGCCCCGGCAGGCGCACTCAGTCTCGGCACCCGGACGGCGGCACGAATGCCGACGCGTGAAATCCGTTTTCGTAACGTCCGCTTTGCTTACCCAGGAACAGACCAGGTTGTGCTGGAAAATTTCGATCTGACTATCCCCGCCGGATCATCCCTCGCCATCGTGGGCAAGAATGGCGCAGGCAAGACCACGCTGGCCAAGTTGCTGTGCCGCCTCTACGATCCTCAGGAGGGAACAATCGAAGTAGACGGCGTCGATCTTCGTGAACTCGATGTGGAAGCTTGGCGCGCGCGTCTGGCGGCTGTGTTTCAGGACTTCATCCGTTTCGAGTTGCCATTGCGAGACAACATAGCTCCGGGCGGCGCTCCCGATGACGTAATTCTTGCCGCCATGGCAGAGGCGGGCGCAACCAAGCTTGCCGGCCTCAGCACCATTCTGGCACGCGCCTATGAAGGCGGCACGGATCTTTCCGGAGGCCAGTGGCAACGCGTCGCGCTGGCACGCGCCTTATGCTCAGTGAAGATGGGCGCAGGCGTAGTGCTGCTGGATGAACCCACGGCGCAGCTCGACGTACGCGGCGAAGCGGAAATCTTTGAGCGCATTCTGGCGGCCACGCGCAACACCACTACCATCCTCATCTCGCATCGCTTCTCCACCGTTCGTCACGCCCACCGCATCTGCGTTCTCGAGCATGGCCGGGTGATCGAACTGGGAACGCATGACGAGTTGATGGCCGCAGACGGCCGCTATCGCACCATGTTTGACCTGCAAGCTTCCCGCTTTGGCGAAGAAGAAGAAGGGGTGACGCTCGATGCCCTCGCCTGATCGCCTGCCTCCGGCATTGTCTTCGATGAAGCGCGCTCTGGTTCGCGCTTATCAGGCAGAACCTCGCCTGCTGGGCGTTTCTTTCGCATTGGCAATGCTGGCCGCGCTGCCGGATGCGCTGCTGGCTTTGTGGATGATGCTCCTCGCTAACGGCGTGCTCCAGCACAAGCACAAGCTGGTGATGGCGGCGGCCATCGGCCTGGGCGTTTCCGCCGTAGCTACCTGGTTTCTCCGAATCAGCAGTGACCGCCTGCAGCGCCGCTTCCGCGACCGAGTAGCTGTGGCCCTGGAATCCCATGTGGCCCGGCTGCAAGCGTCGGTGGCTACCATCGCACATCACGAGCGTCCTGAGTATCTCGACCGGCTGGCCATGCTGCGCGATCAGGTCTTCGTGCTGGACCACATGTACATGTCATTGTTCTCGACGTGTGGATGGCTCTTGCGTCTGGGCGTGACCGTGGCGCTGCTGATTTCCATTCATCCGTTGCTGGCGCTGCTCGCGGTCTTCGCTCTGCCAACCGTGTTTACTTCCACATGGCGGCCGGGAGTGGAGCGCGTGATTGAGGAGCGCGCTTCATCCGCGAATCGTCTGGCCCGTCATTTATTTAATCTCGCCACTACTGCTCCCCCCGGAAAAGAAGTGCGGGTAACGCGAATCGGCAATCAACTTCTCCAGGACCGCCGCGAGACCTGGGAGCGCTGGTACGCGCCAGTGGCTTCGGCTCGCTGGAAAACCGCGTGGTGGCACGCGCTGGCCTGGGCCATCTTTGGCTTCGCTTATGTGGGCGCGGTAGTGTTCATTTCTTCGCGCCCAAACGCAACTCCGGGACAGGTCCTGCTGGTACTAGCGGCGGGCGCGCGACTCTCCGCATACATCGGCGCAACTGTTGGTGAGATTGGATTTCTGCGCGGGTTCTGGCTGGAAGGTTCGCGACGGCTGGCGTGGCTGGAAGACTACGCCGCCTCCGCGGTAGAGCATGCAGACTTGCCTGCACCGGAGAAGCTGGTGCAAGGCATTCGCTTCGAGCATGTCTCCTTCGCCTATCCTGGCACCCAACGCCGCGTATTGGACGATCTGGACCTCGAACTGAAACCCGGCTCTGTGGTTGCCATCGTGGGTGAGAACGGCGCGGGAAAGACCACACTGGTCAAGCTACTCAGCCGGTTGTATCAGCCTGATCAGGGCCGCATTCTGGTAGATGGCGTTGATCTTTCGCGAATTCGCACGGATGAGTGGCGTTCGCGTCTGGGAGGCGCATTCCAGGACTTCTTCCGCTTCGAGTTTCGCGCCCGCCACACAGTAGGCTTAGGGGATTTGCCGCGTCTGGACGACGAACCCGCGGTGATGACTGCAGTAGTTCGCGCTGGAGCGGAAGACGTGACCAGCAAATTGGCTTCCGGCCTGGCCACACAACTCGGCTCCACCTGGCCGGAGGGAGTGGAAGTAAGCTTCGGCCAATGGCAAAAGCTGGCGCTGGCGCGCGGCTTCATGCGCGACCGCCCCCTTGTTCTGGTGCTGGATGAACCCACCGCAGCGCTGGACGCCGAGACTGAACATGCATTATTCGAACGCTACGCAGCCGCTGCCCGCGGCCAGGGACGCATCACCATTCTGGTCTCGCATCGTTTCAGCACGGTGCGCATGGCGGATCTGATCGTTGTCCTTGATGGAGCGAAGGCGGTTGAGGTGGGAACGCATGAAGAGTTGATGGCCAAAGGACGCCAGTACGCCGAACTTTATGGCATTCAGGCCGCTGCCTATCGGTGAGTCCGATTCACGCGGCATTCAACCAACTTTCATCAAATTTTAATCAGCGCGTAAACCTGCCCCCATAGCCCACGGCGCGAACGGTCTGGGCTTTTGATTTCCGCTGCAGTAGAAAGCCCGGACCAAGAACAGCGATCCGGGCTCGTTCTGACTTCGGGACGAATCCGTGAAGATGCGTCTATCAGTGTGATCAGTGGTTCGGTTCCAGTCCAAATTAGTGATCGTCTCTGTCTCTATCGAAGCGATGACGATGACGTGCTTGATCGGGGTTGTGGTCTTTCTGTCACCATCTTCGTCGTGATCGCTGCTCCGAGCCGATGCAGGGGATGGGATGAGCGTCGACAGAATAAGGAATATGCTGAAAGCAGCGCTCCGGGCCACTTCCGGGGAAGGGACGTTGTTGCCATATTTTTCCTCCGAGCGTTGCTCACGCAACCTGAATGTGCTTCAGGAGAAAAGTTATCTGCGTTGTGTTGACAGCCCGTGACCAGCGGGTTAAGGAAGAATGAAAACTCGAGTGGAATAAATCAGCGGAAAGCCATGTATCAGCGTGATCAGCAATAAGATTCTGATCTCTTGGCGCCGCTGTACAACCTGCGCATTCATCGAAAACTAACATTCCATTCATCGCCCAGTAAGACAGACCTGCTATCGCTATAGGGGGAGCGCGATAGCAGCCGGTCACTCTGTGTGCTCTGCACTGGTTGGCGCGTTCACCTCAATCTTTTTCTATCTGGAGGTAGGAATGTTGTATGTGAAACGTTTCGCCATGCTGAGCGCTTTTGCCCTCCTGGCTATATTCAGCCGGTTGAACGCGGGCGCACAGGAAAGAAATGAAATCAAAACAATATTCGTTGTCGCGATGGAAAATCACAACTGGACCCAGCCGGCCAACCAGTTCTCTGGCCCCATCCAACAGATTTTCCAGAACCCGAACGCGCCATTCATCAACAGCCTGGTGAACGGAACCGCCGTTGCCATGATCAATGGCAAGCAGGTCCACATCAGCGAGCAGGTGGCCTATGCCACCAACTACCGCAACGTTCTGGCTACGGCCGGTGGAAACAACCCTCACATTCATCCTTCCGAGCCCAACTACCTCTGGGCGGAAGCCGGCACCAACTTTGGGGTGTTCAACGACGGCGATCCCTTCTCCCCGCAGTCTGGCACGGGGGCAATCCAAAACCAGGACAATCAGCTGCATCTTACCCGCCTCTTGGACCGCTGCGAGGTAAGCTGGAAGTCATATCAGGAAGACATCGACCTGGTACCAGACGGCGCCTCCTTCGACAACGTTGTTCGGCCGCAGAATCAGTGGACGGTTCCGCTCAAGAGCTTCTCCGGAAACTTTGTCAGCGGCGTCAATCAATTCAACGGCTCTACGCAGTTTAACTACGCCGTAAAGCACAACCCTCAGACGTTCTTCACTGATAGCAACGGCGGCGACGACCTGACTCCGGCTAACCCATTGTCCCACCGCTATGCTCCGTTGCAGCAGTTGTTCACTGATCTGGCCACTAACTCCGTGGCCCAATACAACTGGATCACGCCCAATCAGTTCAACGATCAGCACACCGCGCTCAAGGGCGGCTTCCAGGGCCTGACCGGAGATGCGGCCAACATCAAGCAGGGCGACAACTTCCTGAGCATCGTCATTCCTGTGATCATGGCTTCTAAGGCTTACCGCGATCACGGAGCCATCATCCTCTGGTGGGACGAGTCTGAACAAGACGCGGTCAACGATAACCCCGACGACCTAACTCATACGATTGGTGAGATCGTCATTTCCCCTGATGCTCACCCCAACGAGGCTCATCTTCCCTTTGCCAGCGACGTGTTCTTGACTCACTCCTCCGATTTGCGCACCATGCAGGAAATCTTCCATGCGACGAAGCCGTTCTTCGTGGGCGATGCGATACACGCCAACGATCTTTCCAGCCTATTTAGGGATGGCGCGATCCCCGACGGAGACAGAGATGACGGAGTTTGCGGACGCGATAGGGATCGCGATC
>DATDGH010000518.1:0-3209 GCA_036522215.1 Candidatus Angelobacter sp.
CACGTTCTCTCCGCAACAACCACAACAAATCGCTCGCACAAACCCGAGGAAAAAACATGAAGCTTTCCCAACTTCTGCCCGTCTTCCGCAAAAATTCCAACCTCCAACCCAGGAAAGAACGATTGCCCCATCGCGACCAGCCTCTGGTCGTCGCTCAAACTGCACCTGTAGAACCACCACCCGACTCCATTCAAATGCTCGATTCCACCATCAAGTTTCTCCGCCAGTACCTCATTTGCGACGACTACCAGTACACCCTCCTCGCTCTTTGGATCGTCCATACCTGGTGCGCCCGGCTCTTCCCTGCCACTCCCTACCTGCACATCCGCTCGGCGGACTCGGAATCGGCAAAAACTCTCTGCCTCAATCTGTTAGCTATCCTTTCTAACTCGCCTTGGTCCGCAACCGGCGCCCACCCGGGCTCCATCATGGACAACCTGCTCACTTCTGACCGCCGTCTCCTTCCGGGAAAGTCCTTCGATTCCCCACCGCCTCAAACCATCCTCCTGGACGATTGCCATCACACCTTCGCTCCGTCCGAGCGCCAACCTTTGCTCGCCCTTCTGAATTCCGGCGCTCACGCACGCTGCAACTACCTCGACGGCCGTATCCGATACTCTGTCTTCGGCCCCAAAGCCTTCGCCGGCAATGCTCCTCTGCCTCGCTCCCTCGCGTCACGCTGCATCCCCATCGTGCTGTCCCGCAAAAAGCCCTCAGACGTGATTGCTCGCTTTAATCCCGAAGTCGCCGCATCCGCCACCCGCCTCGCTCGATCGCTCGCATCCTGGGCCGCAGCCAACTCCGCAGCCTTGTCCAAGGTCGCGAATCAACCCCCCGGCCGCCTTCCCGACGGACTCAGTGCCCGGCAGCAGGACTGCGCTGAGCCTCTTCTCCATATCGCTGATCGCATCGGTGGTAACTGGCCAGACCGGGCCCGCGCCGCTCTGATCGCCTGCTTGAAAGTTGTAGACTACAGTCGCGCGTTGGAACTGCTCGCCGACATCCGCACCGTCTTCTTCATGCACGAGGATCCTTCTTACCTCTCCAGCCGCGACCTGATGACTGCTCTCGTGAATCGCGAGAATCGTCCCTGGGCCGCCTGGTCCAGCCGCTCCGGAAGGCGCATCGGCGGCCTCCTTCACCCCTTCGGTATAACCAGCCGCTGCATGCACAAGGGTTCTGGTCCCACCTTCAAAGGCTTCCTGCGCGAGGCATTTCTCGACGCCTGGAACCGCTATCTGCCCCCTATCCCGCCCGATTGGTCCGAAATTCGTGCCACCATGAAGAAGGAAAACCAACTGCCCAACCAAAATCCTTCACTAAGCGACGTGTCCCAATAGCCCGCAAGACCTGCCTGCGGTTTGTGTCCTAAATCCCCGTTCCGGAACAAAAAACCAACAAATCGCTCTTTCCGGAACGAATATCCCCTTATTTTTCAACCATGTTACCGAAATCACCGATTCAGCCGCATAGCAGAGAATTTACCCCTGAGAAGCCGCCCGAGTTGGCTTTAACCAGGCTAGAAAGCTAGTAGACCAGAAGCTAGAAACTGCTTTTTCGTTCCGGAACAAAACACAAACAAATCACTCTTTCCGGAACGAATATCCCTTTATTTTTCAACCATGTTACCGAAATCACCGATTCAGCCGCACATTGCAAATTCTGTCATCCAGAACCCGCTTCAGCGGGTGAAGGATCCCGACAATCTGTACTTCTGCGATGCAGCCTCAAGGCATTCCTCCCAAACTCTCTGATCCGCGGGGGTTTTGCTTTTCCGATGACCCGACGACCCGATGACCCGGTGACCCGATTGTGGTGGGTGTTGTCCGGTTTTCGCTAGAAGCCAGCAGCTAGGAGCTAGTAGCTATAGTCATCGGCTCCAACCCAAACCTGCGCAGCAGATCAGCATCTGCGGACGGTTCCGGATTGGGGGTTGTCAGGAGCTTCTCTCCGCAGAAGATTGAGTTCGCTCCGGCCAGGAAGCACAACAATACCGTTTCACTCGTCATCTGGGCACGCCCCGCGGCAAGCCGCACCATGGATTCCGGCATCAGAATGCGGGCGCACGCAATGGTTCTCACCATAATCATTGGATCCAGATCAGGCTGGTCGGCCAGCGGAGTGCCTCTCGCCCGGACCAGCATGTTGATGGGCACGCTCTCCGGATGCGGACTCTGTGTGGCAAGCTGATGTAGGAGTCCAACGCGATCGTCGTCAGACTCGCCCATGCCCAGAATCCCGCCACAGCAAACTTGAATGCCGGCCTTGCGCACGGCGGCAATGGTGTTGAGCCGGTCCTCATAATTACGCGTATGGATGATTTGGCCGTAGAACTCCGGAGAGGTGTCCAGATTGTGGTTGTAAGCTGTCAGGCCGGCGTCCTTCAATTGCATGGCCTGTTCCTCAGTCAGCATTCCCAGCGTGCAACACACCTCGATGTTAAGTTGCGCCACAGCGTCAACTGATTCCAGTACCGAATTGAACTCCTGGCCCTGTGGCGCCTGCCTCCAGGCCGCGCCCATGCAGAATCGCGTGGCGCCTTCGTTCTTGGCCCGCCATGCGGCCGCAAGAATTTCATCCTTGTTCATGAGCTGGCGCTTCTCTACCCCCGTGGAATAATGTGCGCTCTGCGGACAGTAGACGCAGTCCTCCGGACATCCGCCAGTCTTGATGGACAGCAAGCGGCACATCTGCACCTGATTGGCTGGATGAAATTCACGATGGACTCTCTGCGCTTCAAAGAGGAGATCCAACAAGGGCCGATGATAGAGCGCCGAGATTTCCTCTCGGCTCCAGTCGCTACGCATGAAGATGAAAATTATATCAGCGTGACTTCTCCTTGAATGCTGAGTCATTTAATTGGTTACAGCCCCTCCCATACTGTTTGAATCGACGGGCTCGATTGACGGTTGGGGGTTACCAAAACATCCCATAATCTGGAAGATGCCATCCCGAAGCGCCCGTGAAGCGCACGCGCGTATTCTTCAGCGCGGGCGTAGGGCCGAGGGATCTGCCCTGCCCAAAGCCTCCTCTCGCCAAGCTGCTGTAAGCTACTGCGGCTCGACAATCTCTCAGGACCACCAAACTGAATGCGTGGGCTCGACCAGCGAATTGCAGGTCCGGGTTTTCAAGCACAAGAAAGGCTGGTACGACGGCTCGTTTACGGCGCGCTACAACTTTGACATGCTGGTGTACTTTGAAACCTTTTC
>DATDGH010000519.1:0-6914 GCA_036522215.1 Candidatus Angelobacter sp.
ACCACCTTGCGTCCGGTAACGGAAGCGGATGATGAATTTCTGCTGAGCGTATACGCCGGAACGCGGGCGGAGGAACTGGCGCTCGTCCCCTGGACTGCGGAGCAGAAGGAGGCCTTCGTGCGTATGCAGTTCGCGGCGCAGAAGCGCCACTACGCTGCGGAGTATCCTCGAGCTACCCATGACATCATCTGTGTTGACGGTGCTCCCGTGGGACGACTCTATCTTGCACGCGGCGCAGAGGTGTTTCACATTCTCGATATCACGGTGCTGGCACAGCATCGCAACGCCGGAACAGGGTCTTGTCTGATGCGGGAATTGCTGAAGGAAGCCGGCAATGCGTCCAAGCCAGTGACTATCTACGTGGAGAGCTTCAATCCATCACTCCGGCTGTTTGAGCGGTTGGGTTTTCAGAAGGTGGAGGACACGGGGCTGATGTTCCTGCTGACGTGGACGCCCTGATGTAGGCCACAGGCCATAGGCCACAGGGAAAGCAACCCGGAAGAATCGCCACGCGTGATCGCGGGTGATCGCAACCCCAAGAACCTTACCGAGATGTTCCCTGTTGCCTGTGCTTGTTGCCCGTGGCCTACTCCTAGTGCAGGCGATTGATCACCGCGTGGTAGATCTGGGTTCCGGGTGGTCCTGGAACCAGCAAGAGAGAGAATGTTCCCAGGCCCGCATGGGTAAAGGTATAGGTATCCTGCGGCAGCGGCGTGGACATGGTTCCCAAAAAGGAAAGCACGAAACCACTGGTAGCAGGCACGGGCCGACCGGCCGGCGGCTGGACGGCCATCATACCCAGGTTGACCGGTGCAAGAGCAGGGAGATCCTCGATCTTAAGCAGGCGCAGCCACACCGAATTGCCTTTTCCGGAGGCTGGAGAAACCTGAAAACTTGATCCCACTGCCCTGGTAAAGGCCGCACGATCCAGGTCGGTCAGCGAGCCGCCGGTCACATTAATTGGCACCTGATTTTTGGGGGGCTTGGGCTTGTTTGTGCTCCAGGCCTTCAACGGGCCGGCAGCAAAAGCCACGGCTGCAAAGATGCTGTGCCGCAATAAACTACGTCTGGAAACCGCCATCACACTCCTCCACTGATACCTGGTCGTTCTTCGAGCAGGTTGGCTCCTCTTAAGAGGGATGTTCTTGTACTGCGGGGGAAGGTCCTACTCTACCCTTAGAAATCTTTAATTTCCAGCACTAAATGCTGCTCTCGCTGAATTTCGTACGTTTGCACTTAAAACCATCATTTTCAGTGGGTTCATGAGGTAATAAGGGGCGATTACCAAGGAATGCCCAAGTAGAAGTACGAAGGAGTTTTTCCTTGACAAAGCCTTAGCACTAAAGCAGAGTAGCTTCTTCAAGAAATTTCCCCCCTAGTGTTCTGTCTACTTCCCCTGTTTTCGGCAGGGGACAGAGGGCAGTGTGCTTGTTGATTTGTGTGCATAGCGTGAGACTTCGTTTTAAGGAGCAGCATTCGTGGTCAATTGGGTTCTGCAGTGCCACCGCCAAGTAATTAGGATCTTCACATTTTTCGTACTCTCACTGATTTTGAGTTTGCCGTCACTCGTTGCCGGCCAGGCCCCGATCCAAAATGGTTCCGGCGCTTCCGGCCCGCCGCGCATCTGGCTGCAGCAGAACCAGGTACTGCCGGTGCAGCACGTTGGGGCCAGCCAGGGGACCGATTTGCCTGCCGACTTGAGCGGCCTGGCGCACGCGCAGCCGGTCTCCATGGTTTCCGGTGATCTGGACGCAGACGGCTTTGAAGACCTGGTAGTGGGCTACAGCTCAGGAGCAGGCGGATTCATCAGCATTCATCGCGGGAACATGGACGCGTTTGCGCCGCAGAGCGACGCTTCATTCCAAGCCATTGGCCGGGGAGAATTTCCTTCGCCATTTCTGCTGGAAGCCAAGACTTTCAGCGTACCGGTGCATCCGGATTTTGTAGCGCTGGGGAACTTTACCGGCCAGGGAAACAAAGACCTGGCAGTTGCCGCCAGGGGCGGCAATGTTCTGTACGTATTTCCTAATGACGGAAAAGGCAATTTCGGTTCGCCGCAAACGGTGAATTTGGCGGCTGGGGTAACCGCGCTGGCAGCGGGCCGGCTTGGCCATACGGACACTTTGATTGCAGGCGCAGCGCGTTCGCTGACGGTTTACGTGTACACACCGCTGGGCCTGGCGGCGCTGGCGAGCTACCCGGTTTCTGCTCCGGTTTCCAACATTCTATTTGGCGACTTTGGCGATCCGGGGCTGGATGTAGCTTTTCTCTCTGGGGGAAAGATCCAAATCCTGCGCTCCTCGACCATGCAGTTGACGACCTTTGCCTTGCCGGTAACGGTCCGGGCGTTTGCCCTGGGTTCATTCATT
Source organism: Candidatus Angelobacter sp. (assembly GCA_036522215.1). GTDB lineage: Bacteria > Acidobacteriota > Terriglobia > Terriglobales > Acidobacteriaceae > Angelobacter. The sequence continues at coordinate 2,370 of DATDGH010000519.1, forward strand.
TATGACCGCAATTACGGGCAGCAGATTGCGCTGGTGGCTCCGGATGGCAGCCTTCAGATAGCGGTGCGGAACGAATTTGATTCGCGCGTTTATACGGTCCAGGAATTCCAGGCTATTCGCCAGGCCAAGATGAAACGCCAGCCGGCGCCGGCTTTTGTTCCTCCGCCATCTTTCCCAGTGGGATGGAAGATCGTAGAAAGCTTTTCCGGCGCGGCGGCATTAGGCGCCAACCAGACGCCCTTGATATTCCGCACGCGAATCTCCATCAACGGCGCTGATGATGTGATGGTGTTGAATGCGTTTTCGGGGCAACTGACGCTGGTATCGCATGGCGATGGGCAGCCGGGAGCGCAGACGTTCCAATCGGGGCAGGTATCGCTGCGGCCCTATTCGGGCACGCCGATTGCGGCGCTGCCGATGCGGCTGAACGTGGATGGCCGCCTGGGAGTGATGGCACTGCACAGCAACGAGGTTGCGCCCTCGTTGATGGTTCCCATACCTGATCCTAATTTTTTCGTCAACACCGATAACGACCCGACGCCCACCTCGCCGATCGCGAATGCCTGCAACAACACGAGTTTTACCGATTTGACGTCATCCTGCAGCTTGCGCGAAGCCGTACTCAAGGCCAATGGCGACACCATCAACCTGCAAGCCGGGCACACCTACTCGCTGACCATCGGCAGGCCAGCATCGCCGGATTACACAGGCAATCACGGCGCTTTGTACGTAAACAATACAGCGACGTTCGTTGGGGGTAACCAGAACACCACCATTATTCAATGGGGCACACCTGGCACCGGCACTGTAGACATGGTCATGGCGGTCAACGAGGATGTGGCCTCAACGACCACGGCAACCGCCAGCCTGTCCAACCTAACCATTCAAAACGGCGTGAACCACGGAGCAAGCGGTGTCGATGGCGATGGCGGCTGCATGGAGTTCGACACTGGAACCAACGGCACGGCCACACTCAGCTTGACGAATGTAACGCTGCAGAACTGCAGCACGCTTCAAGGTGGCGGTGGCGGACTGGTGATTTTCAACTTCGTCAAGCCCTCCGGCGCAGGCGGTGTGACGATCAGCAACAGCATCTTCCAGGGCAATTCAGTGGTTAACACAGGCTCAGCAGGACTCGGTGGCGGAATCGCCATTAATTTCGATGCCCACATGACGATGACCGCCAGCCAGGTCAAGAACAACAGCGCGGTCCAGAACTGTACTCCGACTTGCGGTCTGGGCGCCGGTGGCGGCATCCTTGCCTTCACGCCGCAAAATGTGAGCGCTGCCACAGGCGAGAGCTTCATCCACTCGAGCACCATTTCGGGAAACAAAGCGGCCGGGTTTGGCGGCGGAATCAACACCAACGCTTCCATATCGATTGACACCGGCACGGTCATCAGCGGCAATACTGCGGGCACGGACGGGAGCAATCCCACTGCTCACGCTACCCAGGAGGGCGGCGGACTTTATTTGAATCCCGCAGCCACTTGTCCTTTGTCATCTACTTGCACGGCCACGCTAAGCAAGCTGACGATCACCGGCAACACCGCCACCGGCAACGGCGGAGGCATTTCTTACGGAAACGCAAGTGCCGGCACGGTAGGTGCTTTGAGTATGAGCTTCAGCCGTCTGGCGGGAAATACGACCAGCGGTGGCAGCGGAAGCAACCTGAGCAACAATCACGGTACGGCGACGGTGACCGACAACTGGTGGGGGACGAATGCGGCGGCGAGCACCATCAACAGCATCAGCGCGACTACGACCTTTGATCCGTTCATCGTGCTGAGCCATACAGCCAACCCCAACAAAATTCGTATCAATACAAGCACGACTCTTACTGCCGACATGAGCAAGGACAACCACGGCAACGGGGCAGCTCTTAGCGGCAACCTTGACGAGATCATTGGCATACCAATCACTTTCAATAATGCTGTGGATGGCAGCATCAGCAACGCACAAACAACGATTCAACCTGCCGGCACTCAGCCGGCCGGCACGGCGACGGCAACGTTCAACGCCGGAAGCGTGGCTGGGGGCGGGAAAGCAGATGCGACGGTAGATAACCAGACAGTAACAGCGAATATCATTGTTCTGCAGCCACCCTCTATTACTAAGAGTTTCAATCCGAAAACCATTCAGACAACTTCCGGCCCAGGCACCAAGGTCAGCACCATTACATTCAGCATCAATAACCCCAACGTAGTTACGATTGAGGGCGACTTTACTGACAATTTGCCAACGGTTGGTGGTGCCCATCCGGGCAGCCTGGTAGTCGCCAGCACACCGAACGTCCACAACAACGGATGCGGTGGAAGCGTCACAGCAACTGCAGGGACAGGCAGCATCAGCTTTTCTAACGCCGCGTTGCCGGTAGGCGCTTGCAGCATTACTGTGGACGTGCAAAGCGCAGTGGACGATGTTTACATCAATACCGTCACCCTTAATTCGACGGACGCCGGCAACAGCACTGCGGCGTCAGACACTCTGACGGTCATCAATCCGCCGAGCATCAGCAAGAGTTTTAATCCCACCTCGATTCCGCAGGGTGGCACCAGCACTCTTAGTTTCACCATCAGTAACAGCAACGTTAATACGACGCTGAATGGAGTGGCAGTTACGGATACGCTTCCGACCGGGCTTACAGTGGCCACCAACACGTCGGCGGTATGCGGTGGGACATTGAATACCACCAATCCCACGGGAATTTCCTTGTCCGGCGCGACCATTGCCCCTGGCGCCCAATGCCAGTTCAGCGTGACGGTGACCGGTGCAACGGCGGGACAGTACACGAATACGACGGGTAATGTGAGTTCGACCAACGGCGGCACGGGCAATACGGCCACGGCTAACCTGGCGGTGGTAGGGCCGCCAACCATCAGCAAATCATTCAGTCCTAAGAGCGTTCCCCTGAACAGCAACAGCACCTTGAGCTTTACTGTGACCAATCCCAACACCTTCAGTGCGCTGAGTGGAGTTGCATTCAGCGATTCATTGCCAGCGGGGGTGAAACTGGCCTCGACTACGGTTACGGGTTCGTGTGGAAGCGGGACCATTACGGCGACGATCAACAATCCTCCGGGATCGCCATCGACGGTGAGCTTATCGGGCGGCACATTGACGGCATCACCAGCAGCGGGATCTTCGTGCACGTTCTCGATGAGCGTGACGGGGATCAGCGCGGGAGCGCAGCTCAACACCACGGGCAATGTGAGTTCGACGGAAGGCGGAACGGGCGGAACGGCTTCCGATACGCTGACAGTAGTAGCGCCGCCGACCATCAGCAAATCATTCAGTCCCAAGAGTGTTCCCCTGAACAGCAACAGCACGCTGAGCTTCACGGTGAACAATCCCAATACGGCCAGTGCGTTGAGCGGGGTAGCGTTCACGGATAGCTTGCCGGGCGGCCTGAAACTGGCTTCGACGACGGTGACGGGCTCGTGCGGAAGCGGAACGATCACCGCGACGATCAACAATCCTCCGGGATCGCCATCGACTGTGAGCTTATCGGGGGGGACATTGACGGCGTCACCAGCGGCGGGATCGTCGTGCACGTTCTCGGTAAGCGTGACGGGGATTAGTGCGGGAGCGCAGGTCAACACCACGAGTACTGTGAGCTCGACTGAGGGTGGAACGGGCGGAACGGCAACCGATACGCTGACAGTAATAGCGCCGCCGACCATCAGCAAATCGTTTAGTCCTAAGAGCGTGCCTTTGAACGGCAACAGCACGTTGAGCTTTACCGTCGCCAATCCAAATACTGTCAGCGCGCTGAGCGGGGTTGCGTTTACGGATACTCTGCCTGCCGGTTTGAAGTTGGCTTCAACCACGGTGACGGGTTCGTGCGGCAGCGGGACCATCACGGCGACAATCAACAATCCTCCGGGAACGCCATCGACGGTGAGTTTGTCGGGGGGCACGCTGACGGCATCACCCGATCCAGCTTCGTCGTGTACGTTCTCTGTAAGCGTGACCGGCATCAGCGCGGGAGCGCAGGTCAATACCACCGGTACGATCAGCTCAACTGAAGGTGGAACGGGCGGAACGGCTAGCGACACGCTAACTGTGGTAGCGCCGCCGACCATCAGCAAGCATTTCGGTCACACCACGGTGCCTCTGAATCAGTCCGACACCCTCAGCTTCACCGTGACCAACCCCAACACCGCCAGTGCGCTAAGTGGAATCGCCTTCACCGACACGTTGCCGGGCGGGCTGAAATTGGCTTCCACGACAGTCACCGGCTCTTGTGGCAGCGGCACCATCACGGCCACCATCAACAATCCTCCGGGATCGCCCTCGACGGTAAGCTTGTCGGGTGGAACGCTGACGGCATCGCCGGCGGCGGGATCGTCATGCACATTCTCGGTAAGCATTACGGGAATAGCAGCGGGCGCGCAGCTCAACACCACCAGCACCGTCAGCTCGACCGAGGGTGGAACGGGCGGAACGGCCACGGACACCATCACAGTGGTAGCACCGCCGACGACAACTAAGGTGTTCAATCCCACTACGATCTCCGTAGGCGGGACCAGCACGATGACCATT
>DATDGH010000520.1:0-7360 GCA_036522215.1 Candidatus Angelobacter sp.
CATCGCGAGTTGCTGGTCTGGCAGAAGGCAATGGATATGGCAGTTGGCATCTACGAGCTCAGCGCCAAGTTTCCTACAAAGGAAATTTATCGACTCGTAGCACAAATCACACGAAGTGCAGCTTCTGTGCCTGCGAATATAGCCGAAGGAAAGGGCCGGGCAACCCAACGCGACTATGCACATTTTATCGCGATCGCCAGGGGCTCTCTCATGGAGACGGAAACATACGTCATGTTGTCGATACGGCTTGGATATGCACGCGAGTCTGAAGCGAAACCTGTGCTGAACCTGATAACCGAGATCAGCAAAATGCTAACGGTGCTGCGGATGAGATTGACTGAGAATGAGCGATGACCCTGTAGCCTGTGATCTGAATCAGGGATGGCGGGGGGAGGGCCGCCGATTGCCGGTGGCGACCCCGAGTTTGCCAAGGCGCTCTCTGGCCTGAACTGCTTCAGGACTCTTGGGATAACGTGAGATCAGGCTGCGCAATTCCTGCACTCCGGCATCCTTCTGTCCTAATTCCAGGAAGGCAAAACCCTTTTTGAGCTGGGCTGCGGCATTCTTGTTCCCGCCGGGGTACTGATCCAGAACCTTGTTGTAATCCTGGATTGCGGCCTGGAAATTGCTGCGGCGATAGTCGATCTCACCGATATAAAACTGGGCATTGCCGGCAAGATCATTGTTCCCGTACACCTGCAAAAACTGGGTGAACTCCTGCGCTGCCAGATCATTCTTGTTGGCGTTAAAGTCGCTCAGACCGTTGTTGTAGAGAATATCCGCTGGCGGGGCGGAGTTGGTGTTCGCCGGCTGGCCCCCTCCCGGTGGAGGATTTCCGCCGCCCGGCGGCGTAGTGATGTTCTGTTGCGCCGCCTGAATATCATCGAGTTGCTTACCGAACTTCGCCAGTCGCGCCTTGAGTTCGTCAACCGCATCGTGCAACGCCTGCACCTGGCCTGAGACCTGGTCCACTTTACCGGCCGAATCATTGTTCTGCTGTTGCAGTGTTTTTTGCAGGTTGTCGACGGTGGAGCTCATGCGGTTAACATTGTCCGTCTGCTGCGTAATCAGGTCTTTCATGACGCCCATGCGTTCATCAAACGATTGCTGCATGCGCACCATGTTGTCTTGCAGCATCTGTACGGTAGTCTGGAGCTGGATCAACTGCTCCTTGGTGCCGGCAGAGGCAGGTACTGCCAATGCCAGGGCCAGCAAAACGGGAAACAATCGCTTAGTCATATATTTAGTAGTCAGTAATTACTAATTAGCTAATACCTGGAATTCAAAGCCTTTTTACCACACAAATCCGGCTGCTCTCCTGTTAGATGCAAAAGAAGCAGCTATCGGCCAGTCACGTTTTGGCGAAAAGGCAACCTGCCACGCTCGGCAAAAGCGGTTCGACACAGAGCGCTTTGCTGAAAGCCGAGCCCTTCAAACCCCATTTTTGAAACAAGCGTTAAGCACTACTGCTCACTTCAGCAACACAAAATGGTCGTGACGGTTCTTCTGCCAGCAATCCTCGCTAGACTCCGTGCAAACAGGCTTTTCCTTGCCGTAGCTGATGGTCTGGAGCCGATCTCCACCTACGCCGCCCTGCGACAACGCCTGCCTGGCTGCACCGGCGCGCTCTTCGCCTAAAGACAGGTTATATTCAGTGGACCCACGCTCGTCGCAATTGCCTTCAATGCGGACGCGCCAATTCGGATGCTGACTGATGACTTGCGCCGCCTTGGCCAGCGATTGCTGAGCGTCCGGACGCAGATCCGCTCGGTCGTAGTCGAAATAGACGTCCTGGACAGCGGCGTTGAAAATTTCTTCGTCAGTCTGTGTAGTGGTAGTAGTGGTAGTGGTCTGTTCAGCAACGGTGACACGTGCCGTGGCGTCCTGGGTTCCGCCCGGGCCGGTTGCAATCAGATGGTAGTCAGTGGACCGAGTAGGGGACACGCTCTGTGAACCACCTGCATCAACCTTAGCTCCTTGCAAGGTTACGTTGTCTGCGTTCTCGGTCGTCCAGGTCAAGGTGGAAGATTGCCCACGCTGAATTGAAGTAGGACTGGCGGACAGAGTGGCCGTCACAGGTTTGGGTTGTGGCGGCGGATTCTGAGTGGTCTGTTGTACAGGCTTTTTACCGCCACAGCCACTGACCATCATGGCCAGCAGGAGAGCGGCCAAAATCAGGATATTTTTCTCGCTTCGATTCACTTTCTGTCCTCCCAAAAAGCAATTAGCACTTGGCACTCAGCCCACAGCCCGCAGCATTCTGGGCTCAAGAGATGCATTCATGTGCGCATGGTTGGTTTCGGACCATCAAAAGACTTTCCAAAATCCCAGCAATTACCCCGCTGGAAAGCTTGAACCATTGTGCCCTTCCATTACCCCTAGTGCAAGAGGGTGTAGCTGAATGCTAAATGCTGAGTGTTGAATGCTTTGTTCATTTATAGCTCCAATTGGGCATGGAATTCCTGCCATTCCTGGTGAGCTGTTGCTGGTGGGTTCCGTCCGCCAGCATAGTCCAGATTTCTTCTGATCCGGTGCGGTTGGACTGGAAAACAATGTGGCGTCCGTCCGGGGACCAGGATGGAAAATCGTTCCGGCCTGAATCATGGGTCAATTGACGAAACTGCTTTGAGGCGACGTCCATCAAGTAAATGTCCTGCCCTCCGGGGGCCCCGGGGCCGTAGTGGCGAATCCAGGAGAATGTCAGCGCCAGGCCATTCGGAGACCATGATGGTGAAACCGCGTAGCCCTCGTTGGTAATTGGCTGGACGTTGCTTCCGTCTGCGTCCATTACGAAAATCTGGGGCAGCCCTGTGCGTCCGCTTACCCATGCAATCTGTGCATTGGTCTTGGGATTGAATACCGGGGAGACATCTGAGCCCTTGAAAGCGGTGAGGCGTTTCGGTGCGCTGCCCGTGGCTTCAGCAATATAGATTTCCGGATCTCCATTCTTCATAGAAGAAGAGAAGGCTATTTTCGATCCATCAGAAGACCAGGCGGGAGAAAAATTATCGCCTCCGTTGTGAGCAAATGAAACCAGTCTTCCCAGATCGAGCGAATACAGAAGAATCTGCCAGGAATCTTTGGTCAATCCGCTGAAAGCCACGCGGGATCCATCAGGAGATATGCGCGGAGATAGTGCGATCGAGTTGAGGTGGGTAAGCTGTTCCTGGCCGGCGCCGTCATAATCCATGGCCCAAACTTCTTTGTGGCCGCTGCGCGAACTGATGAAAAAGATCCTGCTCTCGGCAACTCCCTGTATGCCGCCGCCCAGGCGGAAGATGATTTCATCAGCGAAGCGGTGTGCAATCAAGCGGGAATTGTCCGGCGTGGGGGCTTCCTGGTATTGCTTGCCTAATACCTGCGGAGAGGTGGTGTTCCTGGCATCAAAGAGCCAGCCCAGGACTTGCAGCTTCCCACCGGAAACCCCCAGGTTGCCAAAGGCCACGAAAGATGCGTTGGGCGGAGGACCACCCCAGGATTTCAGATCAATATCGCCGGGAGCTCCAGGCGTCTGCAGCGGGTAGAAGCTCTTGGAAACCATTTCAAAGACACCGGAATTGTCCAGGTCATTCCATAGCGTCTGGTTGAAAACGATGTTCAAAGGCCCAGTCTGCGGATCATTGCTGGCCGGTTTGAAGTCGGGGCTGGCCAGCCGGATGGGCGTTCCTTTGTTGATGACCAATTGCACCCAGTCCTGCGCGGAGATGCTGTGCAGAGAGAACAGGACGAAACCCAGCAGTAGACACGCACCGCGGAGGGTAAAGAACGGGAATGAATTAGAAGATCCGGGTGCGACGACCCGACGACTTGATGACCCGATGACCCGATTTATTTTCATGAGTTCCTTTTACCTCGGAGGTTCAAACAACAATTCCACATGCAAATAGCTGCCGGAATAACCTTGCGGCAGTGGACCAAAAGTATCAATACGCTGCAGCGCCCGGTAAGCTGACTGGTCCAGTGCAGGAATGTTGCTGGACTGCTCGACGCGAATATTGCTGGGAGTTCCGTCTTTGCTGATATCGAAAGAAATGAATGCACGATGTCCCTGGCCGCCCTGGCCAACTTCAGTCGGGTGCCAGGTTTCGTAAATCTTCCTCTGAATTTGGTCAACATAGAAGGCAAAGCGAGTGCCGAAGTCGCCCTCAAAGGTGAATCCACCCCTGATCTGGCCTATGGTGAATGAACCATAGGAAACATTGATGGGTCCACCCTGTCCGTAAGGAACGGCGTTGTCACGTGGCGGCGTTATCGGGTGCCGCACGTCAGGCGCCGGCGTGACCGCTGTCTTCTGTTGCCTACGCTGAACATTCTTATCCGGAATAGGAATGGCGTCGGGCTCTTGCTGGACTTTTTGCGGAACGGATTGGGTCAAACCTTTGGAGTCATTGGCCAGAATGTTTTCCGTGGGCTCCTGGTGCCTGGGTAGAGGCACTACGCTGACGATGTTAGCCTGGACTGCGCTGCCGGAGGTAGGTCCGCCCCAGGCCTGTCCCCTGGACAAGTTGAGCTGGCCGATCAAAAAGGCTGCCAGTACCAGTGCAAGATGCAGTCCCACTGAGAGCAGGATTGCTCCACTCAATTTGTCCCGTTCTTCAAAGATGACCGTCTGCATGAAAATCAGCAATTAACAGTTTGCCTGACTTTAGAACGCTTTCACTGCTTCGGAATGCACTCCCTGTTTCCCTGCGGCCAAACCTCACTTCTTGCCTTGATCAAGCGGCTGAGTCACGATGCTCACGTTGGTGATTCCTGAGGCTTTTACCGCATCCATGACCGTGGCAAAGAGTCCGAAGGGCACGTTTTCATCGGCACGCACGTAGATGGCCTGGCCTTCCGGATCACGAATCTTTTCTCTCAACTTCTGTCCGATGTTGTTGATATTGACCACATCATTGCCCAGATAAATATCCTGCTTGCTGGTGATGGTCACCACTACCCGCTCCTCAGCGATTTCCTTCACCGTCTTCGTCTTAGGGACAGAAACCTCAATGCCCGACTGCAGCACTGGGGCGGTGACCATGAAGATGATCAGCAACACCAGCACAACGTCAACAAACGGAGTTACGTTGATCTCTGAAAGCGAGGACTGCGTACGGCCGCTGGGGCTGGTAAAGGCCATCATCGCACCTCGCCAGAGGCTGCCAGAGAGCGTTCGAGGGCATTCAGCAATTCCAGGGAAAAATCATCCATGCGCGCACCGAACTCGCGCATGTAATGAGTGAACTGGTTGTAGGCAATCACAGCCGGGATCGCGGCAAACAGGCCAGCCGCGGTGGTGATCAGGGCTTCAGAGACTCCGGGTGCCACCGCGCGCAAAGTGGCTGCGCCGGCATTTCCTAGTCCGTGAAATGCGTCAATGATTCCCCAGACCGTGCCCAGCAAGCCAATAAAGGGAGTGACTGCCCCAGTAGTTGCCAGCCACGGCAGCCGGCGCTCCAGGCGAGTGAGTTCCTCAGAAGACGCGATTTGCGTTGCCCGCTGCACCGCGGTGATGCTCTGCGCCCGGCGGAACTCCTGATAGCCGTTCTCAAAAACCGGAACCAGCGGGCTGGGCTTGAATTGCTCAGAGACTGCGGCTACGTCCTGCAACCGTTGCGCCTTGCGAAAAGCGCGCACAAAACGGCCACTCTGGGTGCGCGCCCGGCGAAGCGATGCCCATTTGGAAAGAATGATAGCCCAAGAAACCACGCTGAAGATCAGCAGGATGACGAGAACCACCTTGGCCACAAGGCCCGTTTCCTGCACCAGGTTGACGATCTCTCCGCCTATAAAGGAGCCAACGATTTTTATCATTACAACTCAAGAATATATCAGGATAGGGAACAGGGAATAGCTCCAGCCACCGTTTGAACCTGATTGAATAATCTGTGACTTTTGGCTGAACTGATCGTGGACGCAATCGGGTCACCACCACCCCAGCACGCCAACAGCAGGCGCGCCGGGGGCCCCGGTCATCGGTGCGTCGGGTCATCGGGTCATCTGAAGAAACAACCAAGTGCCTCAATGAAGCAACCTGCGTGCAGATCGGGCCAATCGCTTGCAACCTGTTCCCTGTAACCTGTAACCTGTTCCCTCCTTGTGCTACACTTCGCTCAATTCTCATCGAGGAACCCGCTCCGGTGCTGCTGGAATTGCGAGTCGAAAACTACGCCGTCATCGACACTCTGGCGGTGGAGTTCGCTCCCGGACTCAATCTGCTGACAGGTGAAACCGGCGCCGGAAAATCCATCCTGATTGATGTATTGGCTTTGCTGCTGGGCGATAAAGCTTCAAGCGAAGTGATTCGTCACGGCGCGGAGAAAGCCGTGGTGAGCGGAGTTTTTGAAGCGGAGAGAAATGCCGCTGATTGGATTTTGGAGCAAAATGGCATTGAACCCGAATCAGGGCAACTCATTATCAAGCGTGAAATCGCGGCAGGAGGCAAGAGCAGGGTCTTCGTTAACAATCAGCCGGCGACCGTGGCTCTTCTGAAGGAACTTGCTCCGGAGCTGGCTTCCATTCATGCGCAAAATGAAAATATTCTGGCGTTTGATGCGGCAGCGCGTCTCCTGCTGCTGGACACTTATGCCGGAAATCAACCTGGAGAAGTGAACCGGACATACGAAGCCTGGGCCTCAGTACACCGCCAGTTGATCGACGTGGAACGCAATGAGCAGGACTCCCTGCGAATGGTTGATCTGTGGAGCTTCCAGAAAAAGGAAATTGACACGGCCCACTTGCAGCCGGGAGAAGATCAGAAGCTGGAAACCGAAAAACGGGTCCTGGCCAATGCAGAGAAACTGCACGGCGCAGCCAGTGGCGCTTATGACCTGCTTTACGACTCCGAATCTTCGGCTGTGGCTCACATGGCTCTGGCCAGAAAACATCTGGAAGAACTGGCACGCTTTGATTCGAAATTTCAGGAAGCGCTTGCATCCCTGGAGAGCGCCAAGGCGGGAATCGAAGACGTAAGCACTACTGTTCGCGACTATGCGGAAGCGATTGATGCTTCACCGGAGCGGCTGGCCCAGGTTGAAGACCGGCTCGCACAAATCGACCGGCTCAAGCGCAAATACGGGTCCACCGTAGATGCAGTAATCGCCTTCGGTGAAGAAGTGTCTGGCAAACTGAATGGAGTAGAAGACCGCGAAGAGATCCTACAAGGCCTCAAGAGGGAGCTTGCGGCGGCGACAGAAAATTATTTGTCCACTGCGCGGGCCATTTCCAAACGGCGCTACGCGGCGGCACGAGAACTGCAAAAACTGGTGGAGACTGAAGTCAACCACCTGGCGATGAAGTCGCAGGTCAGGATCGAGGTCTCCGGTTCGGATGAGCCGGAAAACTGGACTGTTTCCGGCTTCGACAACGTTTCTTACCT
>DATDGH010000521.1:0-3380 GCA_036522215.1 Candidatus Angelobacter sp.
GAGCGCCTCCATCCAGCAGAACTCGGAGAACAGCCGCCAAATGGAGCAAGTGGCCATTAAGGGAGCCAGTGAAGCTGAAGAGACCGGCAAGGCGGTGACCCAGACAGTGGACGCAATGAAGTCCATCACGGAGAAGATAGAAATCGTTGATGAGATCGCCTACCAGACTAATCTGTTGGCGCTCAATGCCGCCATCGAGGCAGCCAGGGCGGGAGAGCATGGCAAGGGCTTCGCCGTGGTAGCAACTGAAGTCCGCAAGCTCGCCGAGCGCAGTCAGGCTGCGGCCAAAGAGATCAGTTTGCTGGCCAGCAACAGCGTAAAAGTGGCGGAGCACTCGGGCAAACTGTTGAACGAGCTGGTGCCTTCGATCAAGCGAACGGCGGAACTGGTCCAGGAAGTGACCGCGGCCTCGCGGGAGCAGTCCGCAGGTGTCGCCCAAATCAACAAAGCCGTGGCGCAAGTGGAGCAGGTGACACAGCGCAACGCATCTGCGGCCGAAGAGCTCTCCAGCACAGCGGAGGAATTGGCTTCGCAATCGGAAGCTTTGCTCGAGATCATGAACTACTTCAAAGTAAGTGGTGGCGATTCAGTGGCTCCATTCGCTGCCCAGCACCACGGCCAGGATGCCTGGAGTGAATCCGAGTTGTCGCATCCCGCCTTGCGTGACCCCTTGCCGGCCATCAAACCTGGTGAGAAGGTAGAGGCGGAAGCAGTGAGCTTTTCACGTTTCTAAAAAGACAAAGCCGCTGAATATGCCATGGCGGCATCCGGCCGGAGAGTAGGGCCGTGGTTTGAAGAGTTCAGATCATCGCGCGAGGCGCCAACTGTGCCGCGCGTCTGCCCGAATAGGGTAGACCAGAGCTTGTGTTAATCCCTTCCCGCATGGAGTTTACCTGGCGCAGCCTGCGGCACAGCCATGCGAAACAAGACAAGAGCCTGAATAAACAATAAGATACATCCTTTTGTCGTCGTAATTGCTCCCCAGGTCGTCCTGAAGCGATTAGCTTTTGTGCAGCAGGCCCTTTTTGATTCGACGTCAAATTGGAATCAAGATTGGAATCAAAAATGGAACATCATTATGGAACTTTTATGATACCTCCCAATATGGTGCTGGCACAATTTTGGATTAGTGTCGTGCAATTTCGGGATTTCCTGAAGAATTAATTAAAAAACTATAATAATTCTTACGAACCCTCTTTACAGCCTACTGGGTAACTATTTAGCATCCATTCCCGCATCAAGAAGAGCAAGCAGCAATAAAAAACAATAAGTGCAATTATTTTCAATCATATGTCGCTGCTCGCCTGGAGTTGAAATAGCAGAAGGAAGGAGAATAAAAACGTCTTTCAGGGGGCATACCCCCCATTCGTTATATAAGTAGATTTTAATTTTCACTGCAAAACACTTAGAGCGTATACCACCGCGCTAAATCAATGGGTTCCCTAATGTTGCCTCATTCCCCCAGGGCCACATTGGATCTGCTTCGCGATGCCCGGAGAAGGAAGTTGCGAACTTGTGTCCAGGAGGCAACCATGCGTAGTGGAAATACTTTGAGGATGGTAGTGTTGACCGGTGTGGTCTTTGGCATTTTTCAGCTCTTTCCCGGTTCGGCCCAGGAACAGCCGCAGAACCAGGAGCAGCCGAAAAATAAAGATAGCTATTTGCAACAGAGCCCCGGAGTAAACACTCCGAAGGATATTGACGAGTGGCGGAAGGGTGAAAACCGGAGTGGCCTTGCGCCATATCCCGCTGCGCCTCCAGGAAAGCCCAACCCTGCTGATGGTCTCTACCGGTTTGGCGGTAGCGGCACGACCTCTTTTGGCGGCCCGGATCTCGGGATGTCTTTCGCTGCATTCAAGGAACTGATGGAGAAGCAACGGCCGGCGGTAGACAAAGCAGCTCACGACCGCCTGGAGTCGCAATTTCATCTGGATTGCAAGTTAGACCCGAAAGCGACCATGTCGCGTGGCAAACCACTGCCTGTCGGCCCGACAGGAAAATTGCCGAACGGGATCAAGAATTGGGAAGAGTACGCGGCGCTGCCGGAGGCGGAAATAAAAGCCAGCAATGCTTTCCCCTACAAACCCCTCGAACATCCGTTGCATTCAACGGCCCACATGCTCTTTCCGCCGCAATGGACGAAAGTGCATCCCGAGCATGAGCGGTTTGACGTAGGCTTCGATATCCCGGATTGCTATCTGCCGGAATTCCCGCCGGCTTTGTACTTAACGACACATCCGGAGTTGGGCGACGTAACCCGCGGCGTGGAGATCACCTATGGAAACTACTTCAACATGATGAATGGCATCGTGACGCCGGAACAGATGGACGGCTTGCGCTTGCTGGTCACGCCGTTCCAGACCACCTGGTTTAATTCCACTCATCATCGCGTGACTCCCGAACCCTCGCAAGGAGTAACTTGTTTTTCCTGCCATGTCAACGGCCATACCAATGGCGCGATCGAATTGGCGCCGGATTCGCGCCCCAATTATGGCCGCTTGCGGGTTGATACTCCAACCATGCGGGGAAACTATTCGCTATTACTCTTCTCTTCAAAGCGTTCAATAAGGTCAATGGATCACTTTGGCGAGGTGGAAGAATACTTTGATGGGGATACCACCATGCTGGCGGCAATTGGCGGGCGCAACCTGGAAAAAACCCAGACCAACCACATGGGGGACTTCAATGCGATCATCGACTTCCCGCCGGCGCCGAAGCTAGACGCTCTCAACCGTCTGATCCCTTCCCGAGCGACGGCGGAGGAGTTGCGTGGTGAGGCCCTCTTCAACGGCAAGGCCAAATGCGTTGTCTGTCACGAACCGGCTCAGCAGTTTACCGACAATACTATGCATGACCTGAAGGTCGAAAGATTTTATGACGGAAGACCTGAGGGCCCGATCAAGACATTTTCCTTGCGGGGAATCAAAGACTCTCCCCCTTATCTTCACGATGGGCGACTGCTCACCCTGGAAGACACGGTTGAGTTTTTTAACATCATTCTTGATACTAAGCTCACGGCACAAGAAAAGAAGGATTTGGTCCAGTATCTGCGCGCGTTGTGAGCCGGACAGTGAATGGGGTTCAAGCTTAACGCGGAGTGCCCGTGCTGATCAGTCCGTTTGTCAATGAGTCTTCGACGCCAGAGCAGCCTGGCTCGCTCACCGGGTCATATTCAAGGGGCGCTGAATGCCGGCGCCCCGCGCTTTTTCAACAAGCCCAGTCAGTACGACACGGGCACCCTGATCTTAACGACGCGCGCGCCTTCGCCGAAGGCATCCAGAAAAAATACCCAGGCAAGATGATGGCCTATAATTGCTCGCCCTCGTTCAACTGGGCAGCAAAACTCGACGCGGCGACGATCGCCCGCTTCCAGCGCGAAC
>DATDGH010000522.1:0-8190 GCA_036522215.1 Candidatus Angelobacter sp.
AGCCACTGGTTCTCTCGAACGATTCTTATGTCTTCGCCCACCACCTTACGACGATGCAAACGTAGATTTGTTTGCATTTGCTAGTAGTTTAGGATCGGAACAAGACCCTTGCGTGTCGGTCAGCGTTGCGCTAAGCGATGAAGCAGATGAATTCGAAAGTGCTTTTGAAACTTTTGTCTACCCTTTTTCGTCATCGTCGTCCCGACAAATGTACAAGTCACACGGGCTCGCAATATATTTTCCGGATTGTATTTCGGATGTCAAAGGACTATTGACTACCGGACCATATGATCCACTCAGTCGAACACCCCTGCCTTTCGTTGCCAATCATCCCAATTGGCCCATATTTCTTGAGAGACTTCGTTTGTATGGATGCGCTCGCCGATAATCGTCGTTAATAGCTTTGCTTCCTTGGTACTCGGGGTTTATCCTCCTTTGTCGCTCTTGGAGGGTGAACTGTGCGTTCCTTTGGTGTCACGAGCATTCTCGCGTTTGTTTGCGTTTTCTTTGTCTCTGCCTTCTCCCAGTCCCCCGACCCTTCCCTTTTCCAATCCCTCCACTGGCGCGGGATCGGCCCTTATCGCGGTGGCCGGACCAAGGCTGCCGCTGGGGTGCCGAGCAAGCCTAGCGTCTTTTACATCGGCATGGTGAATGGTGGGGTTTGGAAGACGGACGACTATGGCCGGACCTGGACGCCCATATTTGACTCGCAGCCTACCGGGTCCGTCGGGGCGGTGGCGGTTTCGGTGTCTGATCCTAATGTTATGTATGTTGGGTCAGGTGAGGGGCTGCATCGGCCTGATTTGTCTGTGGGGGATGGGATTTACAAGTCCTCCGACGCCGGCAAGAGCTGGACGCACCTTGGACTCCGCGACGGGCAGCAGATTCCGCAGATTGCCGTTGATCCGCGTGATCCTAACAAGTTGCTGGTAGCGGTGGCTGGGCATCCTTATGGGCCTAACGCTGAGCGGGGCATCTATCGGTCTACTGATGGCGGACAAACTTTCCAGAAAGTTCTCTACAAGGACGAAAACATCGGCGGTGCTGATGTGCAGATTGATCCCACCAACCCCAATATTGCTTACGCCACGCTGTGGGAGGCGCGTGAAGGGCCATGGGAGAACGGCTCCTGGAATGGAACTGGCGGCGGCATTTTTAAGTCTACTGATGGCGGTCAGACCTGGTCGCAGCTCACTAAAGGACTGCCGGAAGGAATTGTTCAGGCCGACATCACCATTTGTCAGGCCAATCCCAACCGACTCTATTCTTCTGTCGCCACCAAGACTGCGGTTGCCATTTATCGTTCGGATGACGGCGGCCAGAGCTGGGCTCAGGCCACAACTGATACCCGTCCTGCCGGACGGATTGGCGGCGGCGATCTGTCGGTCCCGCGAGTTGATCCCAAGAATCCAGACACAGTCTACGTAACCAGCACAGTCACCTGGAAGTCCACGGATGGCGGCAAGACGTGGACTGGCTTTCGCGGCGCTCCGGGCGGCGATGACTACCAGAACATGTGGATCAATCCCAACGATCCCGAAATCATTTTGCTGGTCAGCGATCAGGGCGCCATCGTCACCGTCAATGGTGGGCAGACGTGGAGTTCCTGGTACAACCAGCCAACGGCGCAGATGTATCACGTGAATGCTGACAATGCTTTTCCTTACCGGCTATGCAGCGGGCAGCAGGAGAGCGGGTCGGCTTGCATCTCCAGCCGGGGTGATGATGGCCAGGTCACCATCCGCGAATGGCATCCCGTGGCGGCGGAGGAGTATGGCTATGTTGTCCCTGACCCGCTTGATCCGGACATCATCTATGGCGGCAAGCTCACGCGCTATGACCGGCGAACGGCACAGGCGCAGAACATCATGCCTAAGCCGTTTCGTTCGCAGGATTTTCGGGTGCTGCGCACCGAGCCAATCGTGTTTTCGCCGGTCGATCCCCACATTCTTTACTTTGCTTCCAACACGCTGTGGAAGACCGCGGACGGTGGACGAAATTGGCAGCAGATCAGTCCTGACCTCACGCGGCCGACTTTTGAGGTTCCGGCCAGCGTGGGCAAGTTTCGCAGCGAGCAGACGGCCGCGCCTACGCAGCGCGGAGTGATTTATGCCGTGGCACCGTCGCCGCTGGACATCAATCGCATCTGGGCGGGCACGGATGATGGCCAGATTCATCTGACCACCAACGGCGGCAAGAATTGGACCAACATTACGCCGCCGAACATGACGCCCTTCCAGAAGGTCGCCATCCTGGAAGCCAGCCATTTTGACGCGCAGACTGCCTATGCGGCCATCAACACGCTGCGGCTGGATGATCTGCGCCCGCACATTTTGCGGACACACGATTCGGGCAAGACCTGGACAGAGATCGTCAACGGCATTCCCAGCGGCGAAGCCACGGACGTGGTGCGCGAAGATCCCAAGCGCAGAGGCCTGCTGTTTGCCGGGACGGAGCATGCTGTCTATGTGTCATTTGATGACGGCGAGCACTGGCAGTCTCTGCGCCTGAACATGCCGGCATCTTCGGTGCGTGACGTGATCATCAAGGACGATGATCTGGTAGCCGCTACGCATGGCCGCGGCTTCTGGATCCTGGATGACATTACGCCTCTGCGGCAGTTCGACGGCAGAATTACAAACGGGCCTGGCTACCTGTTTAAGCCCGAAGTTGCTTATCGCGTCCGCTGGGACATGAATACGGACACGCCTCTGCCACCTGACTTCCCTGCCGCCGAAAACCCTCCAGATGGCGCTGTGATCGACTATTACCTGCAATCTGCAGCTTCGGGTCCGGTCACGCTGGAGATCCGAGATAAAGCGGGCAAGACCGTGCGGCGCTACTCCAGTGCTGATCCGGTTGAGCCGGTTGATCCAATGCTGAGTATCCCTACGTACTGGGTGCGTCCGCCGCAGAGGCTCTCCGGCGACCCCGGCATGCATCGCTTCCTCTGGGACATGCATTACGCGCCGTTGCCGGGTATCCCTCCGGAATATCCGATTGCCGCTGTGCCCCACAACACCGCGCCGCAACCCACTTCGCCCTGGGCGATGCCGGGGCAGTACACGGTGGTGTTGTCCGCTGGGGGCAAGAGTTATTCACAGGCTTTAACCGTTCAGATGGATCCGCGAGTGAAGACTTCAGCGTCTGACCTGGAAAAACAATTCCAGCTTTCGCAAAAGCTCTATGGGCATCTGCTGTCGGTGGCGCCGGCGGCGAGCCAGCTTGCAGCGGTACGCAAGCAAATCAAGGAGCTGCAAAAGCAGGCGCAGGGTGATGTGCTGACCGCGGTCAACGCGCTCGACCAGAAGCTGCAAGCCCTGGCCGGAGCGCAGGCACGCCGTCCCGGGCCGGGCAATGAAGCACCCAGCCTTGGCGGAATGCGCACCCGGCTGCTAATGCTTATGGGAGTATTTCAGGAAGCGGACGTCGCACCTACAACGCAGGCCACCAGCGCCGTAGGTGAACTGGAGCAGCAGATTCCACCGCTGATGCAACGCTGGGAAGCGGTTAAGTCGCAGGACATTCCAGCGCTGAACGCGCAGCTACGAAGCGCGCATCTGCCGGAGATCAAGGTGCAGGCGGGGGAAGAGGAATAACTCACCAGGTTACAGGCAATAGGCCACAGGCCACAGGAAACCAACAACAAAAAGAAAAAAGCGGCGGAGAACTTTCCGGAAACTCCGCCGCCTCAGCCGTCTCGGCCCGCCTCATTCGCTCATCCCCGGATTAAAATCCGGGGATGAGGCAGGTGGAGAAGGCTAATGTGAGAGCAATTGGCAATGAGTAATTGGCAATTGGCCTAAATACTTGAACAACTTCTAGTTGAACCTACTTTCCTTCGCGCAACGTTACTTTCACGCTGCGGTCGGCATTCAGTTGCGTTGTGGTTTTCCAGTCCAGGTCGCCCATATCAACCTGGCCCTCTTTGCCGTTGGGCATCAGGTAGACCAGGTGATCATCGTCGCGCCAGTAATCGGCGGCGGCGTAGACCGTGCCTGCTTTGAGAGCAAACAAGGTGACCTTCGGCTTCTGGGTGGAGACCACAGTGCTGGCCGTTCCCGGCGTATTCTCTGCCGGTAGCGTCTTCATTAAACCGGCGGTATCTCCGGTAACTGCAGGCGCTGACGCGGTGACCGGCTCCGCAGGAGCAAGTGTGATGGCCGGCGCGGCAGAGACTGCCGGAGCAGCACTTGCGGGCGCGGAGACGGCCGTCGCTGCAGCCGCACTGACATCAGTCGAAGCCGCTTTTTCCGGCGCGTCCGTATCGTCTGCGTCGGCGTCTGCGTCATTCATGGCGGTTGCGGCCTGTGCAGGAGTTACGGTAGCTGGAGTGGCGGTGACCGGTGCTCCACCCTTTCTAAACGATCTCCATCCTGAGTGATCGTCCGCGGCCGCGCGTGAAGTAGCAGCGGCGGTCGGACTTCCCTGCTGCTGCCAACTGATCGTTCGGTAGGCAGGAGCAGTAACTCCTGAGGGCGGCGAGACTGTCCGGGGCCGCAAGTAGAGCGCGGGTCGAGTATAGGATCCGCCTGAGTCCAGGCGTCCGAAACGCTGATAGCCGGCCGAATCGGGGACAATGACGTCCTCCATCAGCCGCAGGGTCACACGAGTCTCTCCCTTGAGGGCGGGCCGCGGACCGCGAGCCGGCAGCATGAGAAGCTTCCATGGCCAAAGCGGGGGAAACAACCATTCAATAATGTCGCGCTTGGCGTGGCCCTTGCCTTTGATCTTGCCCTCTTTATCGACTTTGTACCCGCCGCTGACGGCGATCATCTTGGCGGACAGAGGCAAGTCTGTTCCGGGAAGGCCAATGCGGTCGAATTCGATCTTCATGTAACCTTTGCCCCAGAAGTGGCCTGGGTCTTTATCGTCCGCAAGGTGACCGACGATGTAAGTGCCGCGGGGAAAAACAGTTTGTCCGAATACCTGCAAGCCGTGGGGATGGCACAGTACGGGATCTCCAACGCTGGCAGTGGCTGAGGAAAAATTGGGTTCGTCCATGGTGCATGTGAGCAGTGTCCCGGCGGGAAGGACAGAATCTCTCGCCCAGGCACTAGCAGAGGCCAACAGCGCCAGGGGGAGAATGAAAGACAAAGCAGCAGCTTTCATTGAGGACCTCCGAATTGGGAAATGAATAAGCGATGTTTGGTATCGAAACCGAGGGGGCCCATGCCGGGTTGATCAGCGATACCCCTGCGCGCACCGGCATTATGTTGCTTAAGAACAGCAGTCAGCACTCAGCATTCAGCCCGCTAACATTGTTGGGCCGAAAGGAGACAGCATTGCCCGTATGGTGACAATACGGACAATCAAGTCTGTGCTAAACCCAAGTGCCTTTCCTTGCATTGTGTGCTCCAGAGAGCACAGTCTTGCGCGAACAACAAACATTTCCGCAACCCTGATGGGCGTTACGGAGAATGAATTTAAAAAATTCCCAATTTCAGATTACAAATTTCTACCGGTGTCCTCCGCTATGGCTGCTACTGTGACTGCTGCTGCTGTGGCTTCCGCCGCCGCTGCTGCCACGCGACCCACCACCACTGCTGCGACCGCCGCTGTAGCTGCTGCGGCCGCTGTATCCGCTATTTCCACGCGAGCCCCCACTGTAGCCACTGTAGGCGCGAGAGCTTCCGCTGTAACCGCTATTACCACGGGAGGGGCCGGTGTAAGTGCTATAACCATTTCCGCGAGAACCATTGTTATAGGCTCCGCTGTTGTTGTAGCTTCTGTTATAGGCTCCGCTGTTGTTGTAGCTTCCACCGTTATAACTTCCACCTCGATAGGCGTTGGTCTCCGTATGAGGCACAACAATGGGCTTGCTCAAATCCAGCCGAGGCCGGGAATTTGAGGGCGGCTGCCAAGCGCCGCCCCCGTTGCGGTTCTGCGGAAAGTTCGGGGAGTTGTTGCCCGAAAACCCTCCACGTCCAACGCCGTTCTCACTTCCCTGGTTGCGCGGCTGGCTAAAGGTACGATCGTTGCGAATGCTACCCGGAGTGTTTCCCGGATTGGAACCATTAAAGGTATGCGAACCGTAGCGACCGCTGTTACTACCGCTCTGCCCTTGACTGCCGGAGAAGGTGCTCCATCCAGAATGACGATCGCCGGCGCCGTTTTGGGTTACGCCCCCGCGGGCCATGGTCCCCGTCTCATTATGGGCAAACCTGGTATTGGCGGAGGCGCCGCCACCGAAGGTTGAATTGCCGCCATGAGTCCGAATGGCTTCCTGCATTCTGTTGGTCTGTTCGCGGAAGCTGGGTACAGAGGTAGTCTGCGTCCGGCCAATGAAATGAGTTGACGCTCCGGCCCGGATTCCTGCAGGAGCGGAAGCAAAGCCTCTGGCGCTCAAGCTCTCGCGCGTGGGCACCACTCCCAGATTGCCCTGGGCCACACGCGCTTGCCGCAGGGTACCTTCGTCCACACCATGCTCAAACCTGGCGCCAGCGCGGCCAAAGTTTTCGGCATTCACAGTGGTGATACCTGCACGCACGCGCGGATTATTGAAAGCCTCATGGAAGTTGGAGAACCCGCGGCCGCGAAAATCATCACGATCACGGAAACGGTCGTGATCACGGAAACCAAAGCCGCGATTGAAGAAAGCAATATCGATCACGCCGAAGCGATTGAATCCCCCGCCCCACCAGGGGTAGAACGGGTCATACGGGCCACAAGGGAACCAGCCGATGGTGCCGTACCCAAAACCAAAGCCGACGTGACGTCCAAAACCGACGAAGGATACAAATGCAGGAGACCACACGGGACGATAAACCGGCGTGATTGGTCCCGGCCACCAGTACCACCCGGTGTCATAGTAAAACCAGCGCCCATAGTGATAAGGCGCCCAACCCCAGGGCTCGTAGGAAACCCAGGTCCAGCCGTAATAAGGTTCCCAGACCCAGCGGCCGGCCTGATACGGCGCCCAGTTGGCAGGTTGGTCGGAAGGCTGCCAAACCTGGCCGTATCCGGGAACGTTCACCCATTGGCCATAAGCATCCAGGTCCTGTGCTCCGGTGTAGTAGGGATTGGTCCGGCGAACGCTCTCGGCATTGCGGATAGAGTTGTCGCGGTCCCTGTTCCACTGGTCCCAGTCATCCCCGTCCGGGGCCTGAGCGACCTTGTATTCAGGATCGTCAGTACCCCGGATGGTGATGATTTCACCCTCTTTCACGTTAGTGCTTCCCTGAGCAGTTGAGATTTCAGCTTCACCCTGGCGGACGATCAGGCTGGTTTCAGAATCGGAGTTCACCTCAACCCGATATTTGCCGTTTCTCGCCGTGTGAATGGAGACATTAGGAGTATCAATTTCAACCTGTGAGTCGCCGCCCAAGGTGCTTAAGTTGGCGTAGCCCTGGGCAACCTGGACTTGAATATTCCCGCCCGAAAGGTTGGCAATCTTGACCTGAGTTTGTGAAGCCAAACGCAGAACATTGGCGTAATCGAGTTGAATTTCCGCCCGTCCACCATCACTGGTGGCAACGGTGTCACCGTTTACGATTGGAGTATTGACTTGAGTGGCTACCCAGTCACCGGAGTCGCCACGCTGCATAGAAACATCGCCACGAATCAAGCTGAGGCGCGCTACCCCCGGGTCGGATCCCGAAGATCGGCCTCCGTCGGCTGAGCCGCCGTATGGAGCATCACCCTGGGCCTGGGCTCCATCCTGGGCGGCTATCAGCCCTGTCACCGCGAACAAAACTGCAATTAGTAGTGCCTTTCTCATATCACCTCATCGCCTACCTGAGACTTTCCCGTTGACCTATATAAGGCAACTGGAGTTCCAACTTTGCGTTTGAGGTTGGCTTTTGTTTTATTGGGGTTACAACCAGCCACTTCGATCGCTTTTGCATGAGTGGTGGTTTTCAGCCAGTGGGATTGGTGGAAATCAACCAAGGGAACAGGGGAGCCCGGGGACAGGGGACAAGCAAGATTCAGGGGCCTTTCGGCACTGTCCTAATTAGGACAGTACCCTGGAGTTTCTACGTTTCCGGGACTCTGCCGGAGCGGCGTGGAAGAGCACGGATTCATCCGTGCGTGTCGGTGCCTAAGATACCCCTAATTAGGACAGTACCGGCCTTTCGCTCCGCTCGAGGTAAACTCAAGAACAAAACTAACCAGCCCAAGGATCGTAGCTCCCCACATTCCACAAGTGCCCTTCAGGATCGCGGCAGGTGAAGGCGCGTCCACCGTAAC
>DATDGH010000523.1:0-8418 GCA_036522215.1 Candidatus Angelobacter sp.
TTTCCAACGTTGAGATTCGCTCACAATAGTTAGAAACTATGGCACTAAATCCCACATGAATGGGAAGTCAGCGCCGTCACCTTCACCCCATCACGCACAAGAACAAAAACCGCGCGTGCTGAAGAAAAACCAATGCGCCGGTTCACAGGTAATTGTGAAAATCTAAAATTCTTAAATATTGACAAGGCGTCCTCATCTGCGACTAGGTGCGCGAGAGCCGAGCCCTGCATTCTCCGTGAAATGGACACGAGATACATCCTGCTCTTTGTGCGGCGAATCCTAGTTACTAGAAAGTAAACAGGGAGGAGACAACGTATGGCAGAGCAAGACGATCGTAAACGTCAGGAAGGCGGCCAGCAAGGTCAGGGCGGCCAGCAGGGCCAGCCCGGTCAGCCGGGTCAGGGCCAGAAACAGGGTGGTCAGGAGCAGAAACGCCCACCGCAGACTGAGCGCGACGAGCAAGAAAGAGAGCGCAAGCAAGGTTAGGTCCAGCGCTCGAACACAATCGGGGTTCCTATCCCATTTCCCACGGTTCGGGGTCATGGTCTGAAGATAGGGACCCTTTTTGTGAGTGGATGCTGGCTCCGCCGGCGATTGAGAAAAGCTCGTGTTGCGGTGAGCATCTTGAATACGGAGCTTTTGATGAAAGTTAAGAATGGAAGAGTCAATCAATCTGACTGCCCGCTTCTGCCAGGTGAAATTGTGCAAGAAGTCAGGCGTCTATGAAATCTGCCACATCGATGAGCCCGGCAATTCCGTGATTCTCCTGCGGAATACCTTTTTCCCCCATTGCAAGCAATGTGGAAACCTGGTTCGATACCGGCTGATTCAGTCCGTACCCCACATCTCTGAGGACCCGGATTTCCGGGAAGAATTTCCGGAAGCAGATCCAGACAACCCACCGGCAAAGATGGAAGTTCCAAACACTACGTTGCCCGTACAGTTAGGAATTGCACATGGGTTTCGGTTCTGGCAGCAACTCATACAGACCTGGACAGGTGGTTCCGAGAGCGGGAATCTATAAAGTATTGCACCGCGGCCATCGTGATCCTCATGAAGCCAGCCTCAAGGGCCGTGAGACCTTCCCCATCTGCCGCCAATGCGGAGATCAAGTCCGCTTTCAGTTGGTTGTTCCCATCGAGAAAAAAAGGCTAAGAATCATAGGCCATAAGCCACAGGTCACAGGCAACAGGGACAGCTAGCAGCCAGCAATTGCTTTCCTGTAGTCTGTCACTTGGAACCATGCGAATCCTCACTTGCGATGAAGTGCGCGAAGCCGAGCGCGAAGCCATCATCCGGCCGGAGATGTCCACCCTGGTTCTCATGCAACGGGCGGGACATGCGGTGGCCCAGTTCTGCCTGGCACATTTCAAGTTTGACTCCGTGTGCGTGGTCTGCGGCAAAGGCAACAACGGGGGCGACGGTCTGGTGGCGGCTGAGGCTTTGCGAGGAATTGCCGCCAAGGTTTCCGTCGTCATCCTGGCAAAGGACTCGGGTCGGTTGTCCCCGGATGCGGCATTCATGTGTTCGCGCCTGAACCTCCAGCCCATCTGGATCGAGAATGAAGCGGAGTTGGAGAGCGCGGTAGTGCGCGAAGCCCTGGATTCGGAGCTGATTATTGACGCCATTGTGGGTACCGGCTTCAAGCCGCCCCTGCGAGGACTGGCGCACAAAGCGGTGCAGGCAGTCAACAACGCCATGGGGACGGTCGTGGCCGTGGACTTGCCATCGGGCGTGGATGCCGACAGCCGTTCGCCCCTTCATGAGAACAGAGACGAGGTGGTCTTTGCTCATGGCATCATCACCTTCATCGCTCCTAAGCCCGCCCACGTTTTTGGTGACCTCACTTCCGGGCCAATTGCGGTGAGTGAGATTGGAGTTCAGCCCGCACTCGTCTCCCAGAAATCGCATCAGCAGGTCATTACCGGGCAGGAAGTGGGGATCACGTTTCCGCCGCGAGCCAGGGACGCCAACAAGGGCCAGTTCGGCCATGTTCTGGTGATCGCAGGATCCCTGGGAAAGGCCGGAGCTGCGGGGCTTGCGGGATTGGCGGCGCTACGCACTGGAGCAGGTCTGGTGACCGTGGCGTGTCCTAAATCAATTCAGCCGATGGTTGCCGGCTTTGGTCCGGAGCTCATGACGGAAGGCCTGCCGGAAACGGACGCGGGCACAATTTCTTTCGCAGCCGGCGACAAGGTGGATGCTCTGCTCACGGGAAAAGACGTAATTGTTCTGGGGCCGGGGCTCTCGCGTAATCAGGAGACGGCAGAATTTGTCCGCAGGCTGGTGGCGCGCTGCCCGTTGCCGCTGGTTCTGGATGCCGATGGGTTGAATGCATTTGGAGGACGTAGCGGCGAACTCAAGGCCGGCCGAAGTTTCAGGGCGCTTACACCCCATCCGGGAGAAGCCGCGCGGCTCACTGGTGTTTCCGTCAAGGAGATCCAGGAGCACAGGCTGGAAACGGCGCGACGGATGGCCGACGAGACTGGATCGTGCGTAGTGCTGAAAGGAGCAAGGACTGTTGTAGCCGGGAACTCCGGCGAAATTTGGGTCAACATGACTGGGAATGCGGCGATGGCCAAAGGTGGCTCCGGTGACGTGCTCTCTGGCATCATCGGCGCGGCGCTGGCTAGGCAGGCCCAGCAGCTTCAACTCAACTCCGCCCGGGCATCCGCGTCCCTGAAGGACGTAAGCGTGGCTGCGGCGGTCCACCTGCATGGACTCACTGGAGACTTTGCCCGTGACATGCTCCATGAAAATACCGTTCTTGCCACCAACCTGCTGGAGCAGCTGGCCGAAGCTTTTCGTGACTGCGAACTGCAAATGGATCGAGGACTGTTCTACCTGCAGAAATAACAGGGGATGCGAATGGAGACCTTGATGGCAGCATATTGTTCGGAGATTGCCATGATTCGATCTGGAGGTTAGAACCAGCAAATTTCCAATCGTAGAAATCCTTTTTTGGCAGATAGATACAACCAAAATGAGTGAATCTTAATCTAATTATCTCCAATTTTAATTCGTAGAAGGCATCCTCTGATTTTGGGGAAGGGGTATTGCGCTTGGTTGCTGCGGCCGCATTTCGCAAAGCTAACAACCCGCCTAACACTCGCCTGGAAATCGGCGACTATATGGCCGACATCCTGGTTGACTGCAGACAGCCGTCTGCCATTTATCATTGGATCGTACAAAGAGTGGGTTCTGCTGAAATTCTGCAATGGGGACAGGAAACCACATTTGCTGAAGCTAAGGCCGCGGCCAGCGGCTATCTGCGCGATCTTGCCCAAAAAGTCCAGAAGCACGGCTAACATCGTTCTACCCAGAGTACGGTTGTAGAAGCCGCTAAGCGCTGACCGGCATTTCGGTCGTGCTATGCAATCGGGTCATCCGGTCACCACCGCCCCGCCGCGCCAAAACCGGGCGTGTCGGGGACCCCGGTCATCGGATCATCGGAACAAAAACCCATGTCCTTGCCTCCGGCAATCATGAAGTCCCCAAAATCCGGTAGTAAAATAAACGATTGACCCGCACTTCCCGCCCATCGGGTAAAAAAGGACACAAGAAAATGGCTACTGTTGAAAGCACAAGAGCTGCACTCCGTATTCCTCTATCCCCCTTTCGCAATGAACCTCTTACTGATTTTGGCAATTCCGAGAATGCGCGCCGCATGAGCGAGGCACTGCGTAAAGTGAGCGCGGAGCTGGGTCGCGAGTACGACATGGTGATTGGCGGCCAACTGATCAAGACCGAACACAAAATCAAATCGATCAATCCAGCACATCCGTCGCAGGTTGTCGGCATTACTCAGGAGGCCGGACGCGAGTATGCCGATGTCGCCATCCAGGCAGCAGCTAAGGCTTTTGAGACCTGGAAGAATGCGCCTTTGGAGGAACGGGTGGAGTTGCTCACCAACGTAGCTGCCATCCTGCGCGAGCGCAAGTTCGAGTTTTGCGCCTGGATGGTATACGAAGCAGGAAAGAACTGGGCGGAAGCGGACGCCGACATCGCCGAGACCATCGATTTTGCCGAATGCTATGCGCGCCAGGCCGTGCGCTTAAGTCAAGCGGAGCCGGACGTGCAATTGCCCGGAGAAGACGACAGCTTGATGTATGTAGCGCTGGGCGTCGGGGCGGTGATTCCGCCGTGGAATTTTCCTTGTGCCATTATGGCCGGCATGACGCTGGCTTCCGTTGTGTGCGGCAATACCGTAGTGCTCAAGCCCTCTCATGACTCTCCCGTCATCGCCGCCAGGTTCTTTGAGGCGCTCCAGGAAGCGGGCATGCCGGACGGAGTGGTCAACTTCTGTCCCGGCTCCGGTTCCACCTTTGGCAGCGCCCTGGTTGAGCATCCGCAGCTGCGCTACATAGCCTTCACCGGATCCAAAGAAGTTGGATTGGACATCAATCAGCGTGCGGCTGTGCCCCGGCCCGGACAGAAGTGGATCAAACGCACCATCCTGGAAATGGGCGGAAAAGATTCTATTGTGGTGGCTGACGATGCCAACCTGGACGCCGCTGTGGAGGGCGTTGTCCAATCTGCATTTGGTTTCTCCGGGCAAAAATGCTCCGCATGCTCGCGCGCTATTGTCGACCAGAGAATCTACGATGTATTTCTGGTACGGCTGAAGGACCGCGTTCAGCAAATTGTGGTGGGCAACCCAACGGAGAACAAACCTATGGGCCCCGTCGTGAGTGAAAAACAAATGAACAAGGTCCTCAGCTATATCGAGATCGGCAAGAAAGAAGGGCGGCTGATTGCCGGAGGCGGTCCCGCCACAGATGCAGGAGAAGGCTACTACATCCAGCCCACAGTTTTTGCCGATGTCTCTCCCACCGCGCGCATATCCCAGGAAGAAATCTTTGGACCCGTACTGGCAGTCATTCGAGCCGGTAATTACGATGAGGCTCTGGACATCGCCAACAATACGGAATTCGGCCTGACCGGCTCGGTCTATTCGACGTCACGCGAAAGGCTGGAGCGTGCCCGTCGGGATTTCCACGTTGGCAACCTGTACTTCAACCGTAAGAGTACGGGCGCGGTTGTAGGGGCCCATCCCTTCGGCGGTTTCAACATGTCCGGTACAGACTCCAAAGCCGGCGGACCGGATTATCTGTTGCTGTTCAGCCAGGCCAAGTCTGTTGGGGAGAAACTGGGCGATGCCGGGCCGGCGGATTAAGGTACGAAATAAAGCGAGCCTCAGCGCGGAGACGCTTTAAATGCATCCAAGTAGACAAGTAGGCCGGTATTGCCAGGCGAGTCTTGGTGAGCCCATGCTTTTCGACCACCGGTTAGCAGAGCAGTTGCGTTTGACTTTGCTGCCAATGCTGGCTGAGAATGTGAGGCAGCCTGGGTAAAGAAAGAACCCGCCAGTCTGCGCTGTACGCCTGTGCAGCCGTTCGAGGACGTGTTTATGGCCAGAATCCTTTGTGTGGATGATGAACCGCACGTTGTTACCCTGAAATGCGCCATTCTGGAAGCAGCCGGTCATACGGTAACCGCTTCTACATCAGCACGCGATGCCATCGAAAAGCTTCAGAAGAATACCTATGATGCGGTGGTGACTGACTGGCGGTTGGGGGATGCCAACGGTCGCTCAATCGTACAGGCCGCGAAAGGGCACAGCACCATGCCCGTGGTTGTAGTTTCTGGTTATGTGGCCGAAGCTTTTCAGGCGGCGGAACCGTTGGCTGACCTTTATCTGGAAAAGCCGGTTAATCCGGAAGAGCTGGTAACCATCGTCAACGAGCTGCTCAAGAGCAGCGAACGGACGACTTCAAGATAGGTCACAACGAGTGACTTGCGCTACAAGACGATAGATTTCATTCGAGGGGAACTTCTGGCTGAGCCGGTATACTGCCACTGTCAAATCCATCGCCTTTTGCCACACCAACACATCGCGATGCGATCTAATCTCTGCCATCAGATTACTACCCTATGACCTGTGGCCTAGGGCCTGTGACCTGATTTACCGCGTTCCTGCAGCCACTGAAGTTGCCGCTGCTTCCGCCAGAATCCGGTGGTGGATGGTGAAGAGCGCCAGCTCCAGGCGATCCGAAACTCCAATCTTGTCGTAAACGTTCCGCAGATAATTTTTGATTACCTGCTCCGTGGTCCCAAGCTGTACCGCGATTTCCTTGTTCTTGTATCCCTGAACAATCAGGGCGACAATCTTGAGCTCTTTAGCCGTCAAGCGATCGCGTACGCGCGCCCCGACAAGGTCGTTTTCCGCGGTTTCCTTGCTCTCGTGAGTGTCCTGGACCCAGGTTTCCCCTTTGTTGACCTTGCGTACACACTGCACCAGGGCCTCACCACTTACGTTGCGGTAGATGACGCCGCTCACGCCGTTGGCAAGATAGTGTCTTGAGTCTTGACCGGTGTCCGCGATCATCACCAGCTTGGTTTTGATCCTTCTGGCAGCTTCGACAACATCTTGCAGATTGGCCTGCAAATCACTGCCAAAAATCATGACCGAGGCGTGGAACTTCTCCAGCGCCATCATCATTTTTTCTGAACTCTCGGCTTGCGCCACAATACGCAAATCGTCTTCAACCGCAAGAACTTTGGCCACGCCCGTGCGGAAGATTGCTTGGTTATCAGCCAGGATGATCTTCAGCATTTATTTTTTTCCTTTTTTGCGAATGAACTTGTATTGATCGATCACACAAGCCACGCCGTTTTTGCTTCTACTTTTGCCATTGCTGGTGGTGCTCTCCCGTCGCACCACTCGGCCAGTGCAGTGGACCTCCACGTCGTTGGGAGTTCCTAAAACCTTGGCAGGCAAAGTGATATCAAATTCAATCGGCGAACCAACGGTGAGATCGGTGTCGGCCTGGATATAAACGCCGGCCGAACTCATGTTGGCCGTCGTGGCCACATTCGCCGCTTTCTTATGCCGAATGCGGATCGGCAAGTGCAGCGGAAATCGTTTTCCTGTCCTTGCTTCAGACATGTCACCCCTCGCATGGCCCCTGGGCATCGCAGGGACGCGTTTGCTCAAAGTACCAGAAGATGTGAGGTTTATATCATGAAATTCTCACGCAGAGTAGCTGATTCATCCAATTAGGCAATATCACCTATGGGCCCCGAGGCCTGAAAATCAGGGTCGAGACAGTCGGGGGCGGATTCAAGGCAGGCCAAGGCAAGCGCTGCCCCCAGTCGTTTTGAGGTGGGGAAGCAGGAGGCTAATCGGTAAAAATCCCGGTAATCGTGTACCCCAGTGCAAGGCCCAGCAGAGCCATGATTCCAGCGGCAGGCCAGAGGTGCTCGCGCACGTTGCGCTTGACATCCAACTTTTCTTTCACCGTTTGCCGCAACTCGCTAACAGTCTCGTGCAGTTGACGCCGCTGCTCCGCGGCCCGTTTTTCCAGCAGGTCGACAGGTAGTCCTGAAGTCATAGCGCTTTCGCCTCGCTTTCCACCCAGTTCTGGTCTTGTTTGAGTACTTTAAGCGTGCGCTTGGGCACAACGCCTACTTTCTTCAACTCGCCATAGGCAAACCAGCCAACCACTCCTGCAACCACCAGGTAAAGCGCGCCCACGATGAATCCGGCCCATGTCCAGGCCAAGGGGCTCGGCAATAGCCACGCATGCACAAGGGCTACCAAGCCAAAGGTGATTACCATCCAACTGGCCAGCAACAACACGCCCGCAACCAGAAGAAGGGGAACGCAATACTTCCACGTCCGAATCATCTCCTGCATCTCCGAACGAAGGAGTTGGAACCGTGTTTCCATGAAAGCACTCAATTCGCCCTTGATTTCAGTCAAAGCAGCGCCAAGTGATTTTTCATTGTTCATGGCTGGCCCTCCAGATTCTTATGCCCACGCCAAGCAGCAGCCCCACCGCGCCGGCGGCGAGGACGACGTGGACAGGATAGTCGTGCAAGACGTGTTGAGCGCCCGTCTTAGCTTCCTCGTATTTTGTCTTCACTTGCTGCTTTCCTTCCTGAATCTGCGAGACCACAGCGTCGGTTGTTCTTGTGGCCGTGTCTCTCAACTTAGTTCGAGTCTGGCGCAGAGCAACTACCATCCTGCCCAGTGCGCTGCCGACCTGTCTGGCCCGTTCTACTAGCGCAGTGTTGTCGCCGGGTAGTCGCTCCGGATCAGCTCCAAAATCCTGAACATTAGACGCCGGATGCAAAGTCGCAGGCATGAGACGACCTCCCTCCCTAAAAAAACACGTGGATTACCTTCCGCCGTTAGACAGCGTGAAGTCCCCGCTTAAAGACTAAGATGTCGGATTAAGGCACGGTGTTTGAAGGTGCGGACTTGGAATCGAGAGCGGCGGGCGAGAGCTGGCCAGAGCAGCCGGTCGCATTAACCGCGAGAATTCTCTGTGCCCTCAGGTTCTTCTTCTCCGGCTCCTTGGGGTTGATTTTGGTGTTGCTTTCCCTCAAATCCATCCGTTTCCTGGGTTCCTC
>DATDGH010000524.1:0-1836 GCA_036522215.1 Candidatus Angelobacter sp.
CGATAATTTTGGGCAGGTAGAGCTCTTCCAAAGCGCGAATCTTGGTAGGAATCACGCGCAGCACCAAGCCGACGTTGCCGCGTTGCTGAAAGACGTTGACACGGAAGCGGCCCAATCCGGCCACGCCGTACGCCATGTCCAGCTCGGCGGCTTCCTTGAACTTCTGCTTTTGCCGGTTGGACATCATGCTGAAGGCCATGTTGAGCATCTCTTCGGCGGAGATGCGTGGTTGATCGGTGAGCGGGACCAGTTCGCCATCCACCCGGACGTGTGGGTAGTTTCCCACTTTCAGGTGTAAGTCAGAGGACTTGCGGTCCATCGCTATTCGAAGTAGATCATCAATATGCATGTTTTAGCTCGCAGCAACCAGCCGTCGGCACTCAGCACGCCGGGATCTTCGACATTCAGCCCGCACGCATTCTCGGCTCACGAGATGCAGCCATGTGGGCATGGTTAGTGCGATACCACCCTTCCAATCGCTGAACGTATCACGCGGTTGACCGGAAAACAATCAGGTCATCCGTAGATATCGATCTCGATAATTACCAAGGCTGAGTCTTGGAAAGCCCTGCCGCATCCATAGTGTAAGGGTGCTGGCCCCTGTCTACAATGTTACCGATGGCACACCAGGAGACTTGGCCTCACGTAGTCATTATCGGCGGCGGCTTTGCCGGAATTAACGCCGCCAAAGCCCTGGCCCGGGCCCGCGTCCGGATCACCGTGGTAGACCGGAAAAACCACCATACGTTTCAACCGCTTCTGTACCAGGTGGCCCTGGCGGTGCTTTCGCCGGCGGAGATAGCCTCGCCCATCCGCACCATTATGAAGCGGGCCAGAAATGTGCAGGTGCTGTTGGGGGAGGTGACCGGGTTCGATTTAGAGAATCGGCAGGTGCGGACAGGGAGCATCGAGCTAGGCTACGACTACCTGATTATCGCTGCAGGCGCCACACATGCCTACTTTGGCCATCCGGAGTGGGAGAAGATTGCTCCTGGCCTCAAGACTATAGAAGATGCGCTTCAGATTCGCCGCCGCGTCCTGCTTGCATTTGAGACGGCGGAGCTGGACGCCATCACGCGGGGAATCCATCCAGACTTGAATTTTGTAGTAGTTGGGGGCGGGCCCACGGGGGTGGAGTTGGCGGGCGCCATCGCTGATATATCCAAACGCTACATGGAGCGAGATTTTCGCGGCATCGACACCAGACAGGCAAGGATCATCCTGCTGGAAGGTGGTCCAAGAGTTCTGCCTGCATTTCCTGAGGATCTTTCTGCTAGCGCGGAGAAACAACTCAAAGATCTGGGCGTAGAAGTGCGCACGAATGCCATGGTCACCAACATCGAGCCGGGATCGGTGACCGTGGGCCAGGAGAAGCTTCCGGCCGCGGTGATTCTCTGGGGGGCAGGCGTCTCGGCTTCACCGCTGGGGAAGATGCTGGGAGCGCCTACAGACCGGGCAGGCCGCGTCCTGGTCAGCCCCGATCTGAGTGTGCCGGGACATCCGGAGGTGCTGGTAATTGGCGACCTGGCGGCTGCCAAGATGAAGGAAGGAAAGCTTGTTCCAGGAGTGGCGCCAGCAGCTATTCAAATGGGCAAATTTGCTGCCAGGCAGATCAAGCGGATTCTGCAAAACCGGCCACGCGAGGAATTTCATTATCTGGATAAAGGCACTCTCGCGACTATCGGCCGTTCCAAGGCCGTCGCCGATTTGGGCAAGCTGCATTTTTCAGGTTATCTGGCCTGGCTGGCGTGGTTGTTCATTCACCTGTTGTTCTTAATCGGCTTCCGCAATCGCTTTATGGTGATGATTGAATGGGCGTGGGACTACATTACTTAT
>DATDGH010000525.1:0-3218 GCA_036522215.1 Candidatus Angelobacter sp.
AAGTTAGAGAGTGCGCCGATGGCAAAGAAGGTCATCACGAAAAAGATGCCGCGAAAGACGTTGGCTTCTCCCATAGACGCTTTGATTTTAGGCGCCAGTGCTGGAGCCAATCCCGCTAACGCGAGCACCATCAGGAAAGTGGCCACGTAGCCCAGGATGAACTTGGGGAACCGCTGCCAGATCTGTCTGGCGCGGACTTCCTTACCTTCGCGGCGCTCAATTTTTGCCGACCACACCCAGGCCAGAACGAAGGCCCAAACTCCGATAAAGATATCGATGAATACCTTCACCGTGGTGGCAACGCCGAGTGTCCAGCCTGGCTGAAAATGGATTCCGGAAGCGGCTACAGCCTTGGCCTGGACCAGCGCGTCGGCGATGGCTCCGCTGGCCACCGCTGCTCCGTCTGTCTTGACAGCCAGGCCCATCCACGCGCCGGCAACCATTGGCTGTCCGAACAGGTAGTGCTGAGCGGCAAAAGGAAGGATCAGTAATTCGACTACAGAGAAGATGACAACCAGTGACGACACCATGACGGGCACTACAGGCCGCGCCTTGATGGCGCTTCCGGTGGCGATGGCCGCCGAGACTCCACAGATGGAGATTCCCGAGGCCAGCGGCGCTGCCCACTCACGGCTGAAGCCAAAGTAACGGCGGGCCACGTAGTAGACGATTGGCCAGAAAATCAGATAGGCGCAGACGATCGCGCACAGTCCCTGAAACAACATGACTGAAGCCAGGCGTCGCTGGTCCAAAGCGGTAATGCCGAGAAAGCCGCCCAGCATCACGATGGCCGACTTGATATACAGCTCGGGTCGGATGGCGTCCTTGAATTTCTGGACAACTCCGGGCAGGAAATTTCCAAAGATCAGGCCCGCCAGCAGCGCGATGATGAATCCGGACTCGTTGGTCAGGTTCAGCGACCAGTTGATTCCGAAGGCTTGCCGTTTGTCAGGCGTTGCCGCGATATAGGCCCAACTGCCGAGGAACCAGCAGGCATAGCTCAGAGCGAAGATTGCGGTTACGCCTATGGCAAAGCGCTTCACGTTGGCGCGCATGGCGCGCGCGCCGAGCAGCAAGACGATCAGCAAAAAGCCGTAAGTGGCCAGCAGAGAAGCCGCCGCTGGAAGTTTTGCGTAATATTTGGAAACCGGCGCCAGTGCCTTGGCGGGAGCCATCCAGACGGAAGTGGTTACGGCCCATCCCAGCAGATCAGCGCCAAACAGCAACCCGAGCGAGAGAATGAAAACCAGCAAGCCAATGAAGACGGCCAGCCAGTCCTCGCTCATTCCAGGCTGCGTGGCCGGGGCAACAGCGTTGGGTGTTTGAGATTTTGCTGGTTGCATCGTATTTGCCATGAGTCCCCCTTTCTGTGAAAGGCTTTATTGCAGCTGAGGTAGGCAGGAAATAAGTAGGGACGCGTAAGTATACGGCACTTTGACTGCTCTTATTTTTGGGGACAGTGTGGATCTTCAGGAGTGCGCGTGGCAGGACGGCAGCCGCACAGATGTACGAGCCAGCGTAAACGGACCGTCACTAAAGGTGAGGCGTAGTTCGTCATCTCAGCCCGGCATTGTAGCAATGAGGCAGGTCGTTGTGCCAGCGGTTACGAGAATTTTTGTTATCGTGTAGTGCAAGCGCCGTGATTCTCTCGAGAATTTGGTAATTGGGTAACTTCGTAAGTTGGTAATTTGAAATCAAAAGCAAGGGCTGGTTAGCCGCGAATCCACCTCGGGCGGACAGGTTTGCGCGAAGGACGCGAATTGGTGAATTTGTGATTGCGATTTAACCCAATGTGGCTACTGGCCAGCGGCTTCCTTCTTGAAGCCGTAGGGGCAGTGCCTGCAGCCTGATTCGCAGCAATATCCTCGCTTGCGCAGGTAATGCGCGGTGAAGACGTAGTTGCCATTTTCGAGGTAGTAGTCTTCGCCTTCGACGAGTTGAGGGGAATCATTCACGAGTCCACCGGCTAACACCAAATCTACCACGGAGGCACGGAGGCACGGAGGCGCGGAGACACGGAGAAGAGCAAAACGAAGGTAAAAGGCGAAAACAAAACCAAATCAAGAACGGAGAACAACCGAGAACACGGAGGCGAATACATCGCACTCTAAACTTAGCTGCTTGCTGCCAAGGATTGCACTGCGGGCGTTTCTATTGCGGCTCCGTCTCTGAAGCTGACGAACTTTCCCGAAATGGCTGGCACTCGGTCTCCGGGAACGATGATGCCCACCAGGTTCAAGGGGTCAGCGGCGGAGATGGTTATGGTTTCGCCATCGGGCTGCACGCTCTTCATGGCGCGTAGGGACTCAACCGCAATGGGAAGAGCGAACTGTTCACCGATGCAGCCACTGATGAAGCGTCCACCGCGGACCTCACCGCGATCTTCCAGGCGGCGAAAAGCGAACAACAGGTCGCGCCAGCGAGGCAGGATGCTCTCGCGCACCAGCAACTCGCGGAAGACTACACCGTAACGCGCAAGCAGGACGCGGCAAATGGCTTCGACCGCCTGATTGGTATCATCGCCGTCAAAGGGATGCAGCAAGGACCATCTTCCCGAACTGTGACGCGGCCGACTGGTTCTTCCTGATCCATGGCCGGCGCGTCGTTTGGGATTAATCAGCGCGCGCAAATTGTCAAAGCCATCGGCGGTCACCAGGCCTGCGGCCACCAACTCCCACAAACCGGTTTCAACTTCGGCCTTCAGCTTGCCTGTTCCACGAACGATGTCGGCAAAGAAAGATGCTCCGCGCGCTCGCAAGAACGCCAGCACTTCGTGCGCTCCCGGGCTCAGACCTTTGGCCTGAGTCTCAATGTCATGATGCGCCGCGCGAATATTGGGCAAGGCCATCCAGTCGGCTTCATCACGGACAAAGAAGGTGATGGGTGCAACACTGGTGGGAACTACGCGGCGCGTGCCGCCGGAGGAATCTTCCAGCATGGCCGGATGAGGCGACAGTCTTCCCCAGCCCACAGCTCCGGTGAGGGAAAGCTGATCAAGGAATTTTGGGTCGTAGTTGCTGATGCGCCGCGAGAGAATCTGCCCTTCCCAGGCGCTAGCGGGAATCTCGAAGCCTTGCAACTGGCGCAATACTTCCATCGCGCCATGCTCGTCGCGTACCTGCGAGCCCGGCGCAACATGCTGCCAGCGGAACAGCCAGCGTATGAACACCGCTGCTGTTACCGGTTCGATCTGCTTGCGTAGTGAACCCAACGTGAGC
>DATDGH010000526.1:0-2424 GCA_036522215.1 Candidatus Angelobacter sp.
GGCGCGTTTCATGCGCTATCTCGAAAATCGCGGTTTGATCGCCAAAACGCCGCGCAAAGTCTGGGCCTTCCTGGGCGACGGCGAAACCGACGAGCCGGAATCGCTGGGCGCGCTGACCCTGGCCTCGCGCGAAACCCTGGACAATCTGATCTTCGTGGTCAATTGCAACTTGCAGCGCCTGGATGGTCCGGTGCGCGGCAATGGCAGCATCATCCAGGAATTGGACAATTTGTGATCTGGCGAACGGGGGGTTCGATTGCAAAGCCACATCTGTGATTGGGCCCGGGGGCGAAGTATTTTATGTTTCGCCGGAATCGGTTTACGTCTGGCTCACGGAGTGGATGCCACGGGGCGAGCAGATGCGCGCCCAGTCCATGGTCTATCGCATGCCTCTGGATGGCTCTGCTCCCAGCGCGCTGCGCACCTCCGGCAGTCCGATAGACCAGTTCTCGTTCCTGGAGAGCGAGGACGGCCACCTCAACGTGCTGGTACGCTCGGAATCAAAGGGCGACGGCATGTGGAACTCGGAAGTAGCTCAGGGCGACGTAGCCCTGATGCGCGTGGCCCTCAAGACTTTTTCCGATGGCAGTGAGACCGTTCCCGCAACCAGCTATCAGGGCCTTCCTAAACCGGCAGGCTACACTTTTCAAAACCGGTTTGTCGGCGACTATCTGCTCTATGGCACAGGCAGCGGCTGGGGTTACCCGCAGAAGGGCGGCCACTCGAGCCTCTACGCGGTGCGCTGGGCCGGCGGCGATCCGCACGAGCTTGCTCTGACTCATGGCGTTGACCGTATTGAACAGATGGGTGCGGATGCGATTGTGGTCGGCACTGACGGCAAGGATTTGCACTTTACCGCAGTGCGACTGGGCAATTGGCCGGAGCTGGCGGATGAGTACGTGCGCAAAGGCGCATCGCAGGGCGAGTTGCGGAGCCAGGGCTTCTTCTATAAACCGGACGGCAAGGATTCCGGAATGCTGGGCCTGCCCATCAGCACTCCAGCACGTGCAGGTTACCGTCATCTCTTCGAGAATTCCGCGGCCATTCTCTTCCTCAGAAATGATTCATTGCATTTCGAGGAAGTAGGAGAGCTCGCGGCACAATCGGAAAAAGCAAAAGATGATGGATGCCGGGCCTCGTGCGTCGATTGGTACGGCAATGCTCGCCCACTCTTTGTGCGCGGACGAATTATCGCCCTGCTCGGATACGAACTGGTGGAAGGAAACCTCACCGACGATGGACGAATTCGCGAGCTGCGTCGTGTGAGCTACGCGCCTCAGAATCTCTCGGCATCCAGGCAATAGCAGAGATTCAGAGAGAAGGAATGCACGCCAAAACGTGCGTGTTCATCATGGTTTCATCCAGCTTTTTCATCTCTCTCAAATATTTACAACCTGTTGACAGGGCTGTGACAACTTCAATTCTGTCTCCGCTTAGGATGCTTGCGATGGCCGGCAGCTTGGATCTGTTCCACCAATGCTGCTGCCCTCAGACTAACGTACGTGTCAGCGCGAACGGTGAACAATCAAGAGGTAGCCACTACGGCCAGATCCTCCTGGCTTCCTCTTGCAGTTGTTCCCCTTTTCAGCTGCTCCGGGCCGATTAGTCCGTGCCGGGAAGAAGGGCCCCGATCTCTTATCCTCAGACTCCCTCTGAGCCCTACAGAGATTTGGCTTGAGCTTGCCGGATCAATCGTTGAGAACGCCCTTCCGGGGGCGTTCTCAACCTACACCACCTCTTTCTTCCGCTGACAATCGCTGCTTATTTCCCCGCGTACGCTCCGCTTCTGAAGAGCGCGGATGGCCAAGTCCACCGTTCATTATCTGGAAATGTTTACAAGGTGTTGACATTCCTGTGACAAATCCAACCCAGCGCCCGCCTACTATGCCTTGCGATAGCAGATCCAGTTGAGAGCTTTGAAGAGCATCATTTGTAGAGCGTCAGATGATTTCGAAATTGCGTGCCATCCCCGCAGACAGCAAGAAAAATCCCGGAAGGATCATGCGAAGATGGCTTTTGGTGGATTGAGCCGAACTGGAGACAAAACCCCTTCCCCCTAGTTCGCTCCTTGCGCCTGCCGGCTTGAACCAGCCGGCAGGCGCCTTCTGTTTTTACAATTGAAAAAGGAGTTTGTTCGCGGGGATATTCGCGGAAAATTTGTCACGAAATTGTCAACAATTCATAACTCTCCGGGGCTTAAAATTCGCGGCCCTGAACATTGCTGCCTTGAGAAAACCGCAGCTATAATCACATGATTGATGTGCGCCTCTCCGCGGCTCAATGGACAAACGATTGAGATTCTAGGCCGAATCGGCGTGAGTACGCTCCAGCTACAATCTCATGGAAAAAATTCTGGTTGTTGAAGATGATCGCGCTGTGCAAAAAGCCCTGAAGCGCCTTTTCGCGTCGAACGGATTCGTGGTT
>DATDGH010000527.1:0-7504 GCA_036522215.1 Candidatus Angelobacter sp.
GCACTAGATCTTCTCGCGCTTCGGTATAAGAGGCTTTCAAAGTTTCCCGGCGGGCTTAGGATTCGCTGGCCAATTCCGCCATAAGGGCCGGGAAGCTCGGCACCCTGACTCGCTATCTGGGAGAAGACAGGCGGTAGGAGGAGAGCGAGGGGCAAGAAGGACCTTGCCTGCGGCAGCGTGGAAGGGCATGCGACCGAGCCTGCAGCATAAGAAATGCTCTGGTTACGGTGGATCGACGGGCAAACGATCCAGTGGGTATCAAGGCCCACCCACAGGCAGGCGCGTTGGAAGCGCAGGAAGGCAGAAGGCGAATGGCAGGTTGCTTGACCAGACGATCCGCCGATGCTTGATGGATCACGACGATGCCGTCAAATCCTATGCCGCCGAACGATATTTGCTTCGCGAAATGGAGGAAAGCGAAGCCGAAGCTTTCGAGGCGCACTTGTTCGAGTGTCCTGCTTGCGCCGAGCAAGTGAAGCTGGGAATCGAATTGCTGTGCGAGGCACGCAGGCACTTGAACAACGAGCAACAGGGACATGAGAGCGGAAATACGCGGCGGCGCTCTTGTCGGACATTTCCAGGACGACGCAAACCGCAATGACAAAGCTAGGACAGTTGTTTAACCGTCGGGAGATGAGTGTTGCAAATGTTGAGTAGAAACGGTCGACAACACATCGCGGGATCACCAACGATTCGCTACCGCTGGCGACTCCTGCCAAACGAGCGCGGGGTTCCTGCGTGCCTCTCATACATGGTTGAAGGCGATCGCATTCGCTTGCCCAGCAATCCCGCCGGAGTCAAATTCGATTTTCCCATCGGTGATGTGGTTGAAACCGAAGACACCATTGTGATCTGCCTGCTGGTTCCCGAAGGAAGAAAGTGCAGTGAGAACGTCTACGCCATCGACCACAGCGGCAATCTGCGCTGGCGCATCGCGGCCCAGGCCTTCGAGGCCAAGCATGGTCCTTATGTGGCGCTCAGCTTTCATGGATCAGTAGTCAGTCTCTATACCAGAGACGGGAAGGGTTATCGAGTCAACGCGAGAGATGGATCGAAGATCGCGTAAGGAAAAAGGCTCAATTACGGCCGGCAGTTGGCCCGGCCCACAGTGGCTATTGAACTTTGAAACCTTGGAGGCAGCCGTCATGCAATTGAACAACTTTGGAAACCCAATGCGACATGTCCCTTTCGGTTGGACCCTACCACGATTACGAGTCCTGGCCGCGCTATTTTGTTTGGTATTTCTGCTGGCTCCCAGCAGTCTGCGCGCTCAAGTCGTCGGCAATTGTGACATAAACTGCGGTCCGGGCGATCCAGGAAATCCATCGCCTCCAACGGGTCCTATGACTTCTGCGACAGTAATGAATGCGCGGGGCTTGGGCGGCGGAGTCGTGGCGGCCCAAAACGTGGGCAACTCGGTAGCACTCTTGGGTAGCAAAAGCTTTACGTATCCCGTTCCACTGTTTTCCCTTCCCGGACGGGCTGCAGCTCTAGACTTAACGCTTTATTACAACAGCCTGGTGTGGATCTACAACGGAAGCAACAATTCAATGGTGTTGGCAGCTGATTTCAACACACCAAGCCCAGGCTTCACTTTGCACTATGGTCTGGTTCAGTTCTCGCCTGACCTGAGTTTCGGAGTGTTCTATGATTCCACCGGCGCTCGACGCCTTTTCTTCCAGACCGCTACTCCGAACCTTTACCAAACTCAAGATTCTACTTACATCCAAATCCAGTATCCCTCCACGTCCGGGGGCTCGGCTACCGTCACCTACCCAAGCGGCCTAAAACTGATTTGCCAACCTTTCACCGTGTTAGCCAACAATACCACCGAGTACCGGACCTCACAGATCGAAGACACCAATGGGAACTTCGTTTCCATCACCTATATCAACAACAACGATCTTCGCATCAACACCATTACCGACAGTGTGGGACGGGTCATTAAGTTCAACTACGACAGCAACGGCCTACTGAGCACAGTGGCGCAATTGCACGCAGACGGTTCGGTATTTC
This sequence comes from Candidatus Angelobacter sp., assembly GCA_036522215.1. GTDB lineage: Bacteria > Acidobacteriota > Terriglobia > Terriglobales > Acidobacteriaceae > Angelobacter. The sequence continues at coordinate 2,017 of DATDGH010000527.1, forward strand.
GGCAGTACACGTTCACACTGTCGCCGTTGACAGTTACATTCAATTTCACTTTGAAAGCCACAGCGGGCTTGGGATTGACCCCAGGTTATTTGACTAGCGGACAAACCGTAGTAAATGTCTTAACCAAAGTTACCAGGCCGGACGGAACCAGCATAAGTTTTGATTATGTCCATGACGGTACTACAAATGGTAATCCTGATTGGGTAACCGTAAAGACGATCCAAGAACTGAGCGCAAGTAATCCGCCTGCCGTCCGCTATTTCACTAGCTACATTTTTCCGACAATCGGCGCAGGTACACTTGCCGCCAATCCCACGTATACGCAGCAAACTGTTAATGATGGGCAAAACAGTGCCACCTGGACATTTCAGTCCACAACTAGTTCCAGTGGGTTGGTGACGGCCTCCACGATTAATGATCCGGGCGGAAACACTACAACAACAACATTTTCTGCGAACGGCGACTCGCTGGATGGATTACCGATTCAGCAACAAGTTATGTTGACCCAGATATGTATCCCAGGGCCATGCACCACGCCGCCGTTGCGTACCGTCAACTTTACCTGGGCTCTCGACTCTAACGGCGCAAATCCGAGAGTGACCAGTACCACCACAACCCTCGAGGATGGAGTCACGCAATCCCAGGCGACATGCGCTAAATACGACGCATTTGGCCACTGCACCGACGCGTTCCAGTATGATTTCGGTAACAATCAGCCTGGTGCCCTTTCAAGCGAAACGCTCACTTCCTATGCCTCTCTTGGAAATATTGTCAATCGTGTCTCCGACGTTCAAATCAAGAATGCCGCAGGCACAGTTCTCAGCCACAGGAAGCTCAATTACGATGAAGGCACCGTCAAAGATCCCGTAACGTATCCGGTAGGCCACGACTCGGCTTTTGCTTCCTCTTATAGCGGGTCTCGCGGTAACCTGACCAGCACAGTCGAGTATGCTGATGCAGCCCACACGAGTGGCGGCATCACCACGACTTCCACGTACGACTCAACTGGCAACCTCCTGACTTCAAAGCGAGGCTCCTCGAACCAGACGCAATTCAATTTCTCTTCCGCAACGCAGTATGCGTATCCCGATTCAATTTCAGTTGGACCATTGGGAAACCAGTTGACGACCAGTTTCGTCTACGATATGGATCGCGGCCTCCCGGCCTCAGTTACCGATACGAACGGTCTAAAAACGACCTTCACTCGCGATCTGGACAATCGACCTCTCACGACTACAACGCCGGACTCCGTTGTGGTTACGGCTGGCTATGATGATGCGAGCGCCAGGCCCTCTGCTACTAACTCAAACAGCGTGAACAGCCTGGTCACAAGAACCACTTTGGATGGCCGCGGTCGCACGTTGAGTCACCAAGTCCTCAATGGGAGCTCTTTGGTTAGCACGACGGCATTTTCTTACAACATCATGGGCCAGTTGTTACAAGCCAGCAACCCCTACGGCCCGAACGACACCGTTCAGAAGACGACCTATACGTACGACCACCTTGGGCGGATTCTCTCCACTACGCCTCCAGCCGTCGATGGCAGCGGACAGAATCCCTATCAAGCCCAATATGTGATTACCCAATTTACAGATGCGGCAGGAAACCAACACTTTGGCCCGATGGCCACATCCACGGATCCTGCCGGCAAACAGCGAAGGCAGTATGGCGACGCGCTCGGACATCTGCTGCGGATCGATGAACCCGGCTCATCGGGCGGGGCGGCGGGTTCAGGTTCTGTCACGATATCAGGAACGGAACAAAGCGCGTCCACGTCCAATGGCAATGGCGCCACCGCTGCCACCGGCAGCGTGACCTTCAGTGGCACGGAACGCTCGACGGTCGTGCGCACCCACTATGCGACCACCGCTAGCATCACTGTGACCATTGGCGGATCCGATAGCACGAACATATTCACTACTTGTCCGACCCGGTGCTTCACCCATAACTCTCCCGACGCTGGCACCATTCAATTCACCGTAAATGCCGGTGGTACTACAGTCGGTCCCGTGTCGGTAAACTATAACGACACCTCAACAACGGCGAGCATCGCGGCGGCGCTTTATTCGGCTTTCCCATCCAACTCAGTCGTTACCATGAGCAACCCCAACGGCTCACCCACGTTTACTTTGACGACAACAGCTATGAGCAGCAGCGCCAACAGTTCGACTTTCAGCGACTCTCGGGTCAGTAGCTGCGATACCACTTCGGACTACTGGTACTGCGCCGGTGTGGGATGGACAATGACCCTCAGCGGACCGAATCTGGCCCCGACTACCGTCAGCAGCGCCAACCTTACCGGCGGATCGGACAACGTCGATACCACGTTTTATGACACAGGCGCGGTCACCGTCAGCCTAACCATCAATGGCACTGCTTACTCCAAGCAGTCCACATACGGCCAAACCACTACGCCTTCAGGTATTGCCGGCGATCTGGCTAGCCAGATAAACTCCGACACAACTCTGAATAAGCTGCTCGTAGCAACCTCTTCCAGCAATGTTCTGAACCTGACCACCACCGCCACCGGCGCCAATACAGCCGATCCTCTTTCGGCCAGCGCCGCCACCAATTCACAGTATTTTTCCTCAAGCTCCTCCTCATTTATTGCTACACCTTCTGGCTCGACTCTTAAGCCTGGACAAAACGGAACCGTGTACGACGCAGGATCAGTGACGCTTTCCCTCACGGGATTCACAAATAAGCCGATCCAATATATCGCCAACTACAGCCAAGGGAGCACACCCGCAACGATTGCGTCCGCTCTTAAGGGAGCCATCAACAACGACACCTTTGCGCCTGTCGTCGCCGGCATTTCTGGCAACTCCCCGAGCGTGGTCAGCCTGATCGCAAAGAGTCTGGGCGCCGATACAAATTATGGGCTAACAATAACCTCCGCTACTTCGCAGAGCACATATTTCAGTCAATCCTCTTTCACCGGAAATGCCGGTTCGCTGACTGGAGGAACAGACCCTGCTGCCTCACTGAGCACTCCTCTCTCCACCTACTACTCTTACGATCCCCTTGGAAATCTTCAGCAAATTACACAAGGCCAGCAGACTCGAAGCTACCAATACGACAGTCTCCGAAGGCTCGTCTCAAGTGCTGTACCAGAAACCGCTTCTCAGCCTTTCATCTTCACCTACAACGACTCCGGCACCGTCGCCCAAAAGACGGACCCGCGGACGCTTCCGGGAACTTCGACTCACATCACCGCCACCTATGCGTACGACAGTCTGAACCGCGTCCAGACGATCACCTACAACGATGGCACACCAGTGGTTACCTACACCTACAATGCTCCGCAGGCTGCAAATAACACCGGAGGCCGTCTGGCAACCGTGACTGTTGGCGATTCCACGCAGCCCAGCCAGTATGCCTCGGATTCCTATCAATACGACATAATGGGCCGGGTCACCAAATGCACCAAGGTCATTGGCACCAGCACCTATGTCATAAGCTATAGCTACAACGCTGATGGAACCATCGCCAGCATCACGTATCCGTCTGGAAGAACCGTAAACAACAGCTACGACGCAATTGGAAGGCTGAGTCAAGTGGGAACGGGAGGCACCAACATCCTCAACATAGGCTCCTACACTCCGGCCGGAGAGATTGCGAATGTGACCTACGGAAACGGTATCACTGGCAATTACTCCTTCAACAACCAACTGCAACTTGCATCCGCAGTTTACGGAAACTCGTCTTCATCTCTTCTGAATCTTGCATACAACTACGGCGGAGCACAGGACAACGGTCAAATCCTCGGGATCACTGATAAATTGGCGCCAGCTCAAAGCACCAGCTATTTCTACGACGAGCTGGACCGCCTGAGAGTCGCACAAACGAATGATCTTACTTCCGCTAACACCTGGAAGTTGAAATTCACCTACGATCGCTACGGAAACCGCCTGAGTGAGGTTCCCATCGCTGGAACCGCTAACATGCCCATGAACGAAGGATTTGTTGACGCCACGACAAATCGCCTCAGCGCTTCCGGCTACTTCTATGATGCCGCCGGCAATATGATCGGTGACGGCCTCAACAATTACGCCTTTGACGCCAAGAATGAACTCAAGTCAACTTCTCCAGATCCAGGCATGCCTGGAACTCCGGCAACTTTCGTCTACGATCCAAATGGACTGCGTGTAAACAACAATGGAACCACCTACATCTACGACAGTGCCACGGCCATTGCTGAGTATCCGAACGGATCGTCAGCAAACTCACCCGGCGTGGAGTACGTATATGCTGGCAGTTATCTTGTCGCAAGTATCGCGGGAACCACCGTTACCTACTACTACGGCGACCACCTCTCCACAAGGGTACAAGCTGATGGCACCGGTAAAGTCGTCCGCACGTTTGGGCAATACCCGTTTGGCGAGACCTGGTATGAGACAGGCACGCCCAGCAAGTGGAAATTCACAAGCTACGAGCGGGACTCCTCCTCATCTGGCCTGGATTACGCGCTCGCCCGGTTTGACTCGAGTCGATTGGGACGATTTGTCTCGCTCGATCCGCTATCGGGAGGCATCAGCAATCCCCAATCCCTCAACCGGTACTCGTATGCGATGAATGACCCCGTCAATTTCACGGACCCCAGCGGGGCCGAGCTGCGTGGAAACTTATTGTGCTTGCTCGACAATCAAGGAAACTGCGTTGGGGGCAACGGCGGAGGAAATTGTCCGACTATCGACGGCATGCTGGATGTCGGCTGCATGGGTGGATCGAGTTTCCCTGGCCTGGATGTTTTCGCCGTTTGCCCTACCAACCTATGCATCTACAACGCCGACGGTTATAGAGCGCTTAACAATCTCATTGATTACGCCTACTGGGTCAACCATGCTTTCACTGGAAATATCTTTGGGGTAATTGCAATTGGTTGTTCGGGCTCATGGAGTAACCCCACCGGACATTGCGAACAAACGGGCAGCACATCCTTTCAAACTGGCCTCATCCCTCCGTGGCTCATCGGGGAATGGGAGCCCCCACATTCCTGTTTCGGCGGTGATGCCTGGTGCGATCAGGAGGGGAACGTCATTTCTGGTAGAGGAATACTTGACTCTTCGGGAATCATTTTCGGTGGAGTCGGGCTAGCCAGGGGCCTCCTGGGATCGCTAGCAGCCGCGGGAGAAACAGAAACCGTAGAAGAGGGCACACAACTCTTCCGGGTTTTTGGAGATGAGGCACAACCATTCGGTCACTCCTGGACAACCGTAAATCCCGGAGAAGTTGCGAATTACAGGGTAGCGGCGGGCTTGTTTGACGGAAATACAGGCCGATTTGTTGTGGAAGGAATTCTGAATGATGCGGAAGGTGTTACTCTGCGCGGTTCATTACCTGGCCCAGGCGGTCTCGGTGGTGGATTACCAGAGATCATAGTTCCCGACCCCGCAACACAAATTACAATAATTAGGGTTTCAGGTGTTAACCCGCCTTACTGAGAATCAGCGATGAGCGATAAGAATCTAAATTTCTATCTAAGTAC
>DATDGH010000528.1:0-9184 GCA_036522215.1 Candidatus Angelobacter sp.
ATGCGTTCTGAAAAATGATTCAGGGCCGCCGAATAGGAAAAGTGGAAGTGCAGATCACTCCGGGAAAGGGAATACGATGAAGACACTGGCGATCACTCTTGTAATTTTCTGTTGTGGTTCTGCTTTTGGACAAACAATTACCGCTAGCAACATAAACAATGTCCTCTGGGTTGACGGAACCTCATATCATACGTTGGCAGACTGTTATAACGCTCTACGGGCGGCTGGTGGCGGCGTATGCATGGTACCGCCAAACTACAGTGAAACGCTGACTGCACCGTTAATTCTCAACCAAAACTACACTGCGATCATTTTCACCGGTCCGGCGACTATCAATATGGGGTCCAATAATATAGTGTTGCCCAATGGAGCCCAATCAATTGCGGTGGAATCGTGGATCCCTTTTGGCAATGCATTTTTGCCAAAAACAAGCGGAGTCACATTTGTTTATCAGGGAACCGGCCATGCGTTTGATTGGGGCGGGTCTACCAGAGATACGCTGAACATTAGACTGAAAGATATTAAGGTGGATCTCTCATCAGCAGGCCCATCTGCAGTGGGAATCAATTTCCAGCGAATTCAGCTATATGAACTGCGGAATGTTTGGGTTGTGGGCAAGTCAGGACCGAACTCACAGGTCGGCATTGCCTTGAACGGCACAGGCAGCTATGTTGGAGGAGGCCAGATCATTGATCCGAACCTTAACGGACTTAACATCGGCATCCTCTTTGAGGGATCTCCCTTTGGGGCAAATATCAATCAAATCCTTGGCGGTTCTATCAATAGTGGAAACGGAAGCGGTCCGGTGGGATTTGACATTGAATCCGGTGACGGTAACATGATCCTCGGTACGGACATTGAAACCGAGACCACTGCCTTCAAGTTAGGCCCGAACGCCTCCAACAACGAGATACACTTTCGCACCGAGACGAATACAACAGACGTTCTTCTCGATTCAGCCTCTTCCAACAACCGCGTCACGGTGTTGAACTCAAGCAGTCCCAGAGTCTCCGGGGCTGGCGTTTCCAATCTGATTACTGGTAATACCTTCCCTTTAGGCGCTAATCTTGAGACGAAAACGCTGGCTTTGGATGGCGCAGGACCAAACACCTACGCTTTAACGGTAAACAACGGCCCATCGATTTTCTATGGCGATCTCTGGGTCCAAGGAACCCTCTACAAGCAGGCGGGATCATTCAGAATTGACCACCCACTCGATCCAGAGCACAAGTACCTTCTTCACTCCTTTGTGGAGTCGCCTGACATGAAGAATATTTATGATGGCATCGCGATTCTGGATTCCAAGGGAAGGGCCGAAATAACGCTTCCACCCTACTTCGAGGCTCTAAATCAGGATTTTCGCTATCAGCTTACGTGTATCGGAAGGGCCGCGCCGGTTTTTGTCGCAAAAGAAATTAAGGCAAACCATTTCGTCATTGCTGGAGGCAAACCTGGACAGAAGATTTCATGGCAGGTGACGGGTGTCCGGCATGACACTTACGCCAATACGCATCGTATCGCGGTTGAGGAGGAAAAGCCGCATCCTGAGAGCAAGGCGCATTGAGTAAGGGAATAACAGTCAGAATGGGGGGCGTGCGCCCTTGAGAAGCTTATTAGAACGTAAGGACCTCTCACTTCGTTCGAGGCAAGCTAAAAAAGCCACACCCCTTCCTAAGTACTTCAGTACCTAGCCTGCAACAGGCCAATACAGTAAAATTCGAAATTAATGGTTACCAGTACGCTCCAGTCATCCATAGGTTCGCGCGCCATTGCGCTCGAAACTTCTTTGCGCACCATTATTCGCGGTAACGATGACGTTATCCGTCTGGCGCTGGTCTCAGTACTCGCTCAGGGTCATCTGCTCATTGAGGGTGTCCCCGGAGTGGGCAAGACCACGCTAGCCCATGCTTTGGCCCGGGCCCTGGATTGCAGTTTTCAGCGCATCCAGTTCACCAGCGATATGCTGCCGACCGATGTTCTGGGCATCACGGTCTACTCGGCTGCGGACCAGCAGTTTGAATTCAAGCCGGGACCGGTATTCACCAACGTATTGCTGGCCGATGAGATCAATCGCACCACGCCAAAAACCCAATCAGCGTTGCTGGAAGCCATGAACGAGGGCCAGGTAACAATCGACGGCCAGTCCAATCCGCTGCCACAACCATTTCTGGTGATCGCCACGCAGAATCCGATCGAGCACCATGGCACCTATCCGCTCCCGGAGTCTCAGCTTGACCGCTTCCTGCTGCGCATCCGCATGGGTTATCCGCAACCGTCCGATGAACGCCAGATCTTGCGCTCCGAGGCAGGGGCAGCCCGCCTGGAAGAGGTGCGTCCGGTGGCCAGCGGCGCAGACGTCCTGGCCATGCAGGAAGAGACCACGCGCGTGAAAGTGGATGATTCACTGGTGGATTATGCGCTGGAGATTGTGCGCCGGACGCGCGAGTCAGCCGCTCTTTCTCTGGGAGTCTCGCCGCGCGGCTCTCTCATGCTCTATCGCGCCGCGCAAGCCATGGCCTACCTGGACGGACGCATGTTCGCCACGCCTGAGGACTTCAAATCATTGGCGGTTCCCGTTTTTTCGCATCGCGTGATGGTAAGCGCGCGCTACACTTCCAGTTCAAAAAAATCCGAGCAGGCAGAAACCATCATCGGCGAGATCCTGCAGGCTGTTCCCGTCCCCCTCTAAGGCCGCAGCCGGCAATTACGAGAATTTTGTTCCCCTTGATGCAAGCTCTATGGCCTTATCCGAGAATTTGGTAATTGGGTAATTTGGTAATTTGAAAATCAAAACCAAACCCTGAACACGCAAGGCATATTGAGCCATTGACCGGTCAGCACCCGAATCCAGTTATCTGATTCACGTGCGGGCCGCCACCCTCTATACTAGAGGCCCATGTTCATCTTGAGGGCGTTCATGCTGCTGGCACTGGTGGTGTGGCTGGGCGGCATTATCTTCTTTGCTTTTGTGGTTGCGCCCAATCTGTTCAGCATGCTTGACACCCAAATAGCCGGCAATGTGGTTCGCCGGGATTTAATGTTCCTCCACCCCATCGGACTCGCATCAGGACTCGTGTTCTTAATATGCTCAGCGGTTTATAGCCGCCTGAACTCCGGCCGCTGGAGACCCTTTGCTCTGGCCAACCTTCTCGTGTTGCTGATGCTGGTTTTTACGTTGGTGCAAGCGCGCCTTATGCCCAGGATGGATGCCGTCAGGACGGTGATCCATATCTCGGAGATTGATTCCCCCAGCGCCTCTTATATGGCAGACCAGTTATCGATGACCAAGGAACAATTGCGGACTGCGGCACAAGCAGATTTCGATCGTCTACACCGCTGGTCCACGCGTCTGGAAGGCGGAGTGCTGCTTCTGGGACTCGTAGTTGTCGGCCTGACGGCACGGCGATTGTCGTGAGCCGCGCAGTCTAAGTCGCGTACTGCGCTTCTCCGTTGCCGAACGACCAGTTCTCTTTGGCCACTTCAACCAGGTTTACGAAGACGTCCTCTGTGCGGAGATTCACTTCCTGATGAAGCAATTCTGCAATTCGCTTGTAGAGCGCTTTCTTGATGTCAACACTGCGACCCTGACTCAGCGCAATCTGGATGATGATCAGGTTATCGCTGCGCCCGATGCCAAGATACCCGGGATCGTAGATGAAATGCGACTTCGCGTGCTCGGTGATGATTTGAAATCGATCCTGCGCGGGGATAGCGATGGTTTCCACCAGCGCGTTATGTACCGCGTCACTCACTTTCTGCAAATATGATTCCTGCTTGCCTTCAAGAAGAGAAATTCGAACCAGCGGCATGAGGAGGCGCTCCTATCAACCCTTTGCTGACCAATAGGTAAGATTCTGCAAACTTTGTCGAGTCGCAAAAAATCCGCTCATCCGGTTACAACACCTGCCAGTCCCAATCCCTTCGCAATGCCCTTCATGGCTTCAATGCAGAAGGCGATATGCTCCTCCAAGTCAACGCCCAGATCGGCGGCGCCGTTGATGATGTCGTCGCGGCTCACGCTGCGGGCAAAGGCTTTGTCCTTCATTTTCTTGCGCACGGACCTGGCGTCCACCTCAGCCAGTGATTTGCCCGGCTTGACCAGCGCCGTAGCCGTGATGAACCCCGCCAGTTCATCGCAGGCGAACAGTGCCTTTTCCATGGGAGTCTCGCGCTTCACTCCGCTGTAATCGGCATGGGAGAGAATGGCCCGGCGGAGTTCCTCGGGGTACCCGCGCTCTTCCAGCACCTTGCTGCCGACGAAGGGGTGCTCCTGCGGCGTGGGATATTTTTCGTAGTCAAAGTCGTGCAGCAGGCCGGTGATGCCCCACTGGTTTTCGTCGCCGCCGAGTTTGCGCGCATAGGCGCGCATGCATGCTTCGACTGCCAGCATGTGCTTGCGCAGGCTCTCGGATTGCGTGTATTCGCACAATAGTTCCCAGGCTGATTCTCTGTTCACCATGTATTTTTACCCATTTTCGTCATTTCTTCTCTGTTTTTCTACGGATATCTCCGTCTTTCATAGTGATAATTCCCTTGACAATCCTAAAGTAATGCTTGAAACTACGGCCAGTTCAGGGACATGTTGTATAAATAGGAGTAGCCCGCTCTGGCAGCTCTCCGTACAAACTAATGGCTACCACACTGGCGCCGGTTGATTCCCGGGAAGTTGTGCGTTGCGATCATTGTCACCTCGTTCAATTCAGGACCGCCAACAATCTTTGCAGAAAATGCCGCACGTCACTCGATGAGGACGAGCCCGTGCCCATACTTGTGGTGCAGCCGCCGCCGGTCGAACCGGTGAACGGCAACCACTCGCACCTTCAGGTTGCGACCACTATCCGCATGTTCCGGCAGAAGTCCGGCCTGAGCCAGCGCCAGCTTGCCATGCGCATGCAGGTGCCGCGCACCTACGTCTCCAAAATCGAGAACGAGAAGGCCATGCCCACACTGTCATCGCTGCAGCGCCTAGCGACGGCGCTGGAGGTTTCCATGGCCGATCTGCTTAAAGGATCGAACCGAAGCCTGGAAGACGAAATTGCCGACCTGATGCAGGATGACTTCCTGTCCCAAGTCATGCCGTATGTGAAGCAACTGGACAACATGCAGCGCTCCAGCCTGCTTTCACAAGTACGCGAACTGAGCGTGCGTCCACGAAGAAGCGTCTAACCATTGAGTGAGCGGGTAATTTGGTAATTTTGAGATCAGCCTGAGTAACCAGTTACCCGCTCGTTCTCTCTCATCCCGGCCATAGTACCCTTACTAATACCCTTACTTGGTGGTAATACCCTTATTCTCCTGCCCGCAAATATCGCCAGCGTGCTGCCGGACCCCGCCCCTCCACCGAGACTTGGCCCCGTTTCTTCAAATCGGCTAGAATGCGGCGAATCCATTCCCGTCCCACACCCGGACACGCCCGCTCAATTTCTCCTATACGGAATTGACCCGTTTGCTTCTGGATGGCCCGTAGCACGTCTTCGGCCTTCGCCCCCTTCGGCGACTCCGTACGTCCAACCCTCTCCTCGAACTCCTTGTAAGCTGATTTCAGAATGAACAGCAGATAGCTGACGTAAGGCCACGGATTATGCTTTCCCTCATGCCATCCTTGCGAACTCTCTTCCAGTGTTTCGTAATACCGGTCTTTGTTTTGCTCAATAAGGCGCTCCAGACTTATGTACCGTCCAACTTCGTATCCTTCCTGATAGAGCTGAAGAAGCATCACCAAGCATGAAACGCGCCCATTGCCGTCACGAAAGGGATGTATACACAGGAAATCGAGGTTGAACGCGGCTAACGCCACTAAAGGATGCACGGTACGTTGGCGAATGGAATCTTGCCAAAGCAGAATCAACTGTTCCATGAATTTTGGCGTCTCGCTTGCCCTAACGGTCTTAAACCTGACCCGTTGCCGGCCATCTGCATATTTCTGGATGATGTCTCCATCCCTCTCTTTGTAGCGACCGGAATCCCAGATTTCTCCCGAACACATACGATGAAGCTTTTGCAGCGTTCTCTCTGAGACATCCAGATAGTTTGCATCTTCATGGATGATCTTTAATGCATCACGGTATCCGCGAATGTTTTCCTCGGCGCGATCTTTTAACAGGGGAGAGCCGAAAACTACAGTTCCGATCCGATTGGGCTCGATCTCCACACCTTCAATCCGATTGGACGAGACTGCACTTTCAATGAGGGCATGCTCCCGCAGAACCTGTAAGATCTGAGGGGACTGGGCAGTAAACAAGTCTTGGCGGCCTCGTGATTCGCCAAGATCGGCGAGGTACCATGAAGTTGTCGCTGGAACCGATTCAATCCCGGCATCGAATTGTCGCAATGTCATCATTTTGAACTAGCAACTATACGCCCGCGCCTATCGATAAAAAATGTGCGGCCGCAACGCAAGCTGCAGCCTTAGAAAGCAAATTACACCAGGTCCAACTAATGCTCGTTCATATACTCTTTGTTCCTGCAAGTTGAGAGTTTTAGCGTCTATCGAAACAAATTCTTCAAAATAAAAATAGCATTGGCGGGTCGCTCCGCCAGGCGGCGCATCAGGTATGGATACCACTCCGTGCCAAAAGGAATATAGACGCGGCATCGCCAGCCTTCCTTGATCAGCTTCTGCTGAAGGTCGCGGCGGACGCCATAGAGCATCTGAAACTCAAAGGCCGCAGCCGGAATATTCTCCCGACGGGCAAAATCAATGGTCGCCCGGATCATCCTTTCATCGTGGGTGGCAATTCCGTGATAGATGCCGCTCTTCAAGAGCAATTTCATCAGCTTCACATAATTGTCATCGACTTCCACCTTCTTCTCGAACGCAATATCCGGCGGCTCTTTGTAGGCCCCCTTGCAAAGCCGGATGCGGATGTGCTCGGCCACAAGCTGCTCAACATCCGCTTGGCTGCGACGCAGGTAAGACTGGATCACTGCGCCTACATGTCCCGCATATTCCTGCTCCCGGTGCAGGCGGCGAACGAAATCCAGGGTCCTTTGCGTATAGGCGGAGCCTTCCATGTCTACGCGGACAAAATTGTTGATGCGGGCAGCATGCTGCACCAGATCAGATGTAGTTTCGTAGGCCAGCTTTTCATCCACATCCAGGCCCATGTGCGTCAGTTTTACGCTTACGTTGGCATTCAATTCCTGGCCGGCCATCTGATCCAGCATCAGGTGGTAAAGCTGGGCGCTGTGTCGCGCTTCATCCGCGCTGGTGACGTTCTCGCCCAGGTTGTCCACGCTTACGCCCAGGCCAAGCTGGTTCATGGCGCGGGCCGCGCGCAAGGCATCATCGATGGTAAGACCTGCCACAAAACGGCTAGAGAGGCGGCGCCCCAAAGCAGTTTTCTCGGCAAATGAACGCAGGGACCTGCTCTCAGACAGGGCAATAAAGGTCGCTCTCAACACAGTTTTCCTGCAGGGTTGGAGGTGGCGAGATCAGTCATCCTTGGGGTCAAATATCTTTTGTACCACAGAGCCTACGCATTGTTCGCCCTGGCGCGTTTCCAAAAGTACTCCGGGCTATTTTTTGGCGGGAACCGTTCCGCTGGCATCAAGCGCCGCTTTTGCCGGGTCCGGCAGCTTATCGGCCTTGGACAGGAACAGGGTTACCTGCCAGCATTGAGTGGTTGAGAGTGACTTGCTGAAAGCAGGCATACCCGTGAGGCGAATCCCATTGGCCACTTTCCAGTAAGTTGAGCCCACAGGATCATCTGTGACCATCTCGTCGGTAGTAAACAGCTGTGGCGGTGGCGGGAACATGCCTTGAGCAGCCGGAGATGGAGCGGCCTGGTTCGGCAGGCCGTGACAGAACGCGCAATTCTCGGCATAGATTTTTGCGCCTGCGGTCAGGTTTGGTTCGTCCGGCGGAATGGGCGCACTCTTGGGGGCCTCAGCGCGAATTCTGGACTTTAATGCCATCTTCGCCATCGTTTTTTCAAAAGGCATGGGCGCAGCGGTGGCGGCTACCGGCGCGTAGCCAAAGCGGAAATAGAAATAACCGCAAACAGGCAGCACGATAAGGCCAATGATGAAGCCGAGGATAAAGACAACGCCGCGTGATCTCAAGCAATTGCCTCCGGGAAGGGTTTTCATTCAAAATGCCCGGCAATTATAAATGCAAGATGTATCTCGTTGAATTTACACGGGCCTTACACTGCTGAATTGCTTGCGAATCCCCCGTCGTGTTCTCATGATAAGGCGCCGGTAACTGAGACAAGGAGAATCTAGCTCATGAAGAAAACCAGAACTGTAATTCTCACTCTTACCTTCCTGTTTGCGCTGGGAGCATTTGCGCTTCAATCGCAACCCGGTCAGGACAACAAAGATGAACACAGCCGGATGGGGCAGCAAAGCATTGACGAGCACGTCAAGATGCTTTCAGAGAAGCTGAACCTCACGGATGATCAGCAGGCACAGGCCAAGGCTATTTTGACCGACCAGCACCAGCAGATGCAGAGCATCATGGACGATACCTCTCTTTCCCAGGACGACAAGAAAGCCAAGGTTCACAGTCTGCACGAAGCCAACAAGGCCAAATTCCGCGACGTGCTGAATGATGACCAGAAGAAGAAGTTCGATCAGATGCAGCAGGAGATGCACGATCACGCCCACGCCAAGGGCAATGACTCCAATCCGCCAAAATAGAGGCCTTTCCCGGTCGTTCCAAAATGTGCCCGCCGCGGGGCGGGCACATCCAGGAACCTTGCTCTGTTGCACTGCATTCACCTGAGGAGCTCACATCCTGAGCTCTGGATCTTCTCTCCCCAAGCTGCCCTCCCAGCGCCAGCACGCGGCATCCAAATACCAAGCCAAATCGTCTGGACCAAGGAGACCTCAAAACAGATGAAGATCAGGGCCGCAGCAGCTTTCCTTTTCACGCTACTATTCGCCGTTGGCATCTTTGCCCTTCAAATTCCAAGCACGCAACCGAACCAGAATCAAACCGGAACCAGTCAGGCCCCACAGACTACTCAGCCGCCACAAACGGCTCCGCCGGCGCAGAGCGCGCCATCTATGCCGCCGGGCCAATCGGCGCAATCACCTTCGCAGGGACATGGGTCAAACATTGATGACCAGGTCAAAATACTCTCCAGCGAATTGAACCTCACTGCGGACCAACAGGACAAAGTCAAATCGATCCTGACCGACCAGCACCAGCAGGCCATGTCTGTGGTGCAGGATAATT
>DATDGH010000529.1:0-1900 GCA_036522215.1 Candidatus Angelobacter sp.
CGTCAGCCCTGGCTGGCTACCGCCTGAACTATCTTTTCTCCAACACCGAATTACGGCTCAGGCTCATTCTGCTGGACTTGAAACTGCCCAAAGTTGATGGCCTGGAAGTGTTGAAGGCGCTGAAATCCGATCCCAGGTTAAGAGCGGTACCGGTAGTGATCTTGACCTCATCGGGACAGGAGAGCGACATGCTCAGCAGCTACCGTCTGGGGGCCAACAGCTACATCCAGAAGCCGGTTGATTTCGATGACTTTCGCGCCGCGGTGCAGCAGGTGCGGACGTATTGGCTGGAGCTGAATAGAGTGCCGGTAACGAGCTAGGGTGTCAGGCACGCGATTACGAGCATTTTGTTCTCGTTTTGATGCAGGCAGTCCCATTTTCGCGGAGAATTTGGTAACTCCCATCCGGCCACGCGAAGCCCGCGTCTGGGACCCCGGAATTGGGGAATTGAGTAATTGGGGAATTGAAAATCAAAGTCAAGACCAGGTCATGAAGAGGGACATTGAGAACACAGCCATTGGCTGATTCTTGGGAGTGCAGCTTTGATGGCGATTGCAGAATACAATTCTTCTCAAACTACAGAGGCCAGGCAAGGCAAGGGCTCGCCCATCCGGGTACTGCATCTTGAGGACAACCCGGCGGATGCGCAGTTGTGTTTGTACAAGCTGCGCGCGGCAGGTTTGAGCGTCCAAGTGGATGTGGTGCGCACGGGACAGGAATTTCGGGACAAGGTTTTCGCCGCTGCTTACGACTTGGTCCTAGGGGACTACAGGCTCCCTGATTGGAACGGCCTGGAGGCTGTCCACTGGCTGCGCACCAGCAACATCAATACTCCGTTCATTCTGGTCACAGGCACGCTGGGGGATGAGCTGGCAGTAGAGTGCATCAAGCGAGGCGCCACAGACTATGTGCTCAAGGAAAAGCTGGACCGCCTTCCTGTCGCCGTTCGCCGCGCCATGGAGGAACAGGCCATGCGGAAGGAGCGTGACCGGGCACAGAGCGAATTGTTGCAACGGGAACAGGAATACAGTTCCATTGTGCAGGGAGCACCTTACGGGATCTATCGTGCCGATCAGGCCGGCAACATTCTGATGGCGAATCCCGCGCTGGTAACTATTCTTGGCTATGAAACCGAATCCGCCCTGGTGAAAGCCAACACTGTCCGCGACATTTTTGTGGACGCCGCAGGGCGAGACCGTGCCATGGCACAAGCAAACCCCGGCGACACAAGCGACTCCGAACATCGCTGGCGGCGCAAAGACGGTTCAGAAATTATCGTCAGGCTGGCTGGAAGAAGGCTTACCGGCCAAGCTGCCGGTCCTTTGACCTACGAGGTTTTTGTCGAGGACATTACCGCCCAGCGCAGCCTGGAACAGCAGTTTCTCCAGGCGCAGAAGATGGAAGCCATAGGCCGCCTGGCCGGCGGCGTGGCCCATGACTTCAACAACCTGCTCATGATCATCGGCAGTTGCCTGGAATTGTGGCAGCATGAAAAGACCGATCCTCAAAAAGCGGAATACTATATCCGGCAAATCCGGGAAGCTACATCGATGGCGGCGTTCGTGGTGCGGCAACTCCTCACCTTCAGCCGCAAGCAAGTGACGGAACGCCATGTAGTGGACCTGAATTCCATCCTCAAAGATTTAGGCAAGATGCTTCCCCGGTTGCTGGGCGAAGACATAGAGATCATTTCCCTGCCTGGCCGCAACATGGACTACGTGGACGTGGACCGCGGCCACATCGAGCAGGTATTGATGAATCTGGCAGTCAACGCCCGTGACGCGATGGTCAAAGGAGGCAAGCTCATCATTGAGACCGCTACGGTTGACCTGGACGAAACTGACGGGGGCCGGATGGACCTGGCCCCGAACCGGTACGTCGTCCTCACCGTGCGGGACAC
>DATDGH010000530.1:0-3583 GCA_036522215.1 Candidatus Angelobacter sp.
GTTTCTTCGTGTGACTCGTACGAACTCGATCACCACCGAGCTAACGTCAAGCCTTATCGGCAAGACAACAATTGAAGCGGCCAAGGACGTCGTGCGCAAACTCAATGCTCTTTCTGCGACCGTTCGTGAGGCCAGCCATGAAGCCTCTCTAAGTCAGGCTATAGAACGTCTCACCAGCGTACAGGGAGTCGTCCTTGGCGATGACGGAGGAGGTCTGTGGATCGTCGGGCTGGGCAGCGATGCCGGTTTGCAGAAGGGAGATCGTCTCAAGCTCACGCACGAAAGTGTGGTTCGGGACAAGAAAGGAAACGTCCTCTATAAGAAACCGGTTGAAATTGGAACCATGGAGATTACCGATATCAGCATGGGTGATCGCTCGGAGGCGCGGTTTCTGCCCGCCTCCGGCGATGGTTCGAGCCTTGCTGTACCTCAGGAAAATGATGTAGTGAGAGTGGACTTGGAGTACGCGCGAACCCTACGTGGTGGCGGTGCATCCCCCGTTTCTTCAACGGCAGCGGCATCCACGGCCAACCCGGCAGGCACCGCAGGCCCACCGATCGAAGCATCTTTGAAAAGGGCCGATGGCTATTTAGAAGGCAGATTTTGGTCACAGGCGCTGGAAGAATACAACAAAGCCGCGGCCATAGCTCCGAACGATCCGCGTGTTCTCCTGGGCATAGCGACGGCGCGTTATATGCTCAAGGACTTCACAGAAGCGAACGAGGCTGCCGAGAAACTCTTGCAAACTGGTTCGCCTTTGAAAATCCCCATTGCCCACAATCATTCCTTCGGGTTTTGCACAGGGGAACTGCTCATCCAGAAAGGCCAGCTCTCGTTCAAACCTCAGAGGTCTGATCATGGCTTTGAGGTTAACCCACAAGGCCTGGCCAGCGTGGAGATTGGTCTACTGCCCAGATCGGTTTGGACCAGTTCAGCCGGCGAACGCCGCTCTAACGTGCCTGTGTTCGTGGTCCGGTGGCGGGACTCTGGTGGGCATGAAAAGAAATACGACATGCTTCCCGTGGTTTACATGAAACAACAGGACGTGAATGCTACCAGGCTGGATAAGGCATTTCCCATGGACGACGGTGACATTACCGATCTGGGCACATTCGAGAAGGCGATGGTCGAATTTATCCAAAAGTATGTGAAGTAAGCAGCGACTGCCGCAATCAGCGGTCCGAGTGGCTCACAGAAATGCCTAACTTTTTCCCAAGGAGGAACCTCGCAGACAAGATGAAATGTTTCTGTATGCTGCCCGTGAATGACAAGGGTCGGTGGCTGAAAGCGATATTGCTATGTGCCGCCGTGCTGAGTAGGACACTGTCGGCTCCTGGCGCTCCCGTTCCGGCTCCAGCGCTTCGGAATATTTCGCCCACTAATCACCCACCCGGACGGTTCACAGTGGAACTCTACGGAAGCAGCTTTCAGCCAGGGTCGAAGGTTCTCGTACGTGGAAACGGATGGAGCGCAGAGAGTTCGCAGGTCAGGTACGCAAATTCAGGGTACCTGCAAGCCGTTGTTGAATTAAATGCTGGCGCTTTTAGCCTGATTGTGCGCAATCCCGATGGACAGATGTCGAATGGCCTGATGCTGCAAGTTAGTGGAGGAAACGCGCCAGCGCCACAGCTTGGTTATGGCGGTAATCCCGGACCAGCGCGCGCTGCGGCGCCAACGCTCAGGAGCACCAGTCCGAGCAGCCGCCAGGCTGGACGTTTCAATGTTGATCTGTACGGAAGCAACTTCCAAGCTGGAGCAAAGGTTGTAGTGAGTGGGAATGGCCGGAGTGACCAGAACTCGCAAGTGATGTATGAGAGTGCGGGCCACCTCCAAACAGCACTGGACTTGAGCGTTGCAGGTTCCTATAACTTAAGCATTCGCAACCCTGACGGGCAGATGTCGAACTCTGTTGCGCTGCAGGTTGTCCCTGGGAACTCACCGCTGCAACCGCAACCCACCTATGGCAACACGCCCGTGCCAGTCCGAGCACCCGCACCCTCTCTCAGGAATCTCGCACCAGCAGACCACGCCGCTGGAAATTTCACCCTCGACCTCTACGGAGACAACTTCCAGACTAGAGCGAAGGTCGTGGTCAATGGCAACGGGCATAGTGATCAAAACTCACAAGTGAGGTATGACAATGCGGGGCACTTGCAAACTGTGCTGGACTTGAGCAGTCCCGGCGCTTATAGCCTCAGCGTCCGCAACCCGGATGGGCAACTTTCAAATGCAGTTGCACTACAGATAACGGCGATAAAGTCCGCGCCGACTCAACCGACGTATAGCAATATCCCGGCGCCGGTCCACGCCGCCGCTCCAGCACTGCGAAGTGTCTCCCCTGCCAGCCATGCATCAGGACGTTTTACTGTCGATCTCTACGGGAGTAATTTCCAGGCAGGAGGCAAAGTGGTGGTGAGCGGAAGTGGACGAAGTGGCGACAGTTCGTCAATGAGATTTGACAATGCAGGGCACCTGCAAGCGGTCCTGGATGTGAGTACGGCTGGTGTGTTTACTCTTGCAGTGCGTAATTCTGATGGTCAGATTTCCAATTCTGTGGCGCTGCAAGTAACGGCGATGAATACCGTGCCAACTCGGCCGACGTACAGCAATATCCCGGCGCCGACTCACGCTTCAGTCCCGACGCTGCGAAGTGTATCGCCTGCTAGCCATGTATCAGGACTTTTTACTGTGGATCTCTACGGAAGTAATTTCCAGGCCGGAAGCAAAGTGGTGGTGAATGGAAGTGGACGAAGCAACGACAGTTCGTCAGTGAGGTTTGATAATGCAGAGCATCTGCAAGCGACCCTGGACTTGAATGCGGCTGGTGCGTTTACTCTTGCAGTTCGCAATTCTGATGGACAGGTTTCAAGCGCAATACCATTACAAGTTACAACAGCTAGTGGTTCGTCGAATGTCAACTCACCGCCAGCAAAAACAGCATCCCTAATAACCGGTGTATCGGCGATTAATGCATCTTGTGCTGGCGCCGTGGATGAAGGCTATTCGATTTCATTTCAGGGACGTACGTATAAGGTTAAAGGCATCGGACAGGCGGGGCCCACCCGAGTACCCTTATTCTTTGATGAAAGAAACGGTCACGTTACAGATCGCAATCTGCTCGCAACGTTAACAGCGGCCGCGTGGACACGCGAGAACGTGGTGACCGCGCCGGATGCCCGCAATGGCGCACGTGATGTTTCAGCAATTTTGAGCACGTCGCAAGACTTGTATGGGTATAGCGTAGCGCAGGATGCGGTCGCTCGGGCTCTGGCGGAGGCGCTTAAGGCCGGTATTACAGGTGGAGCCTCTCTTAGCACCGCCATTCCTAGCGTCACGCGTGGCATGTTGCGGAACCAGATGCTCAACGCGCCCAGAACTGTGCTCCTTGTTGCGGCACACCACGGACTATTGGAGAGTCAGGGGCTATTCAATCAGATGCTGGCTGTACCATTACCACCGGCGAATGACGCCACTCTGAAGGCTGAAGACCTGGCAAAGATTCGAGTCTTTTACATACAAGCAAGAACATTGCAGCTTCCCTACCAAGCGCTTACGGCAAAACTGATGCCCACGAAGGCAGATG
>DATDGH010000531.1:0-7520 GCA_036522215.1 Candidatus Angelobacter sp.
ATGCGCCTCACCTAACTCTTCCGCCAGGTTCAAGATATTCTGCGTAAGGCAGACCACCGCCGCGCGTGCGCCTCTGCATGTCTGCTGAAAAGCGTTGTCCCGGCGTGTAACGAAATACTGGAATTCGTCCTGCCACAGGAATATGGGATTGCCGGATTGCCGCAGATCACGGCGCAGCCATGCCTGCTGGAAGATAAGCTTCACCAAAATGTTGATCAGGCGGCCTGTCTCATAGCCGTATTCCAGCAAGGGAAAATCGACAATGACGATTTTTCCTTGATGCGTCGTCATCTCCGGCACAAACGTGGTGCGTCCCGAGCAAAACAACCTTGCGAAGGGATGGAACAGGAACTTGTCCGCCATACCCGCCCAGGTCATCTCAATCGAACTTCTGGGGCGCTCGTCAAAGCCCGGCCAACGCTTCAGCGCATATTGTGTAGCCATATCTAAATCGCTCCATTGCGCTTGCGTGAGGCTATCCTGGCGCTCACGAATGGAGTTGATCAGGCCCGCGCAGTACGATTCCCTCTGCCAGGCTTCTTCCTCGAATTCGCCCGGACGCGATGGCAGCGACTGAATCACCCGATGCATGTTTCCAATCGAAACGGGCTCACCGGACAATGACAACAGCACCAGCACATTGCGCATGAGTTGTTCTGTGGCTAGTTCCCAAAATCGGTCGTTATTGATGCCGATGTGCTGTTTGCCAATGGACAATAAGGTGGAAAAGAGATCGATGATGGTTTCCAGGTCCGCCGAACCACGTCCTGGCCTATTCCACGAATACCAGAGCGGATCGAATACATGGCCGCTATCGGCATTGAAGACGATTAAGTCTTGCTCGCGCCCGCAATCGCGCGCGTAACCAATCCAGTTGCGCGTTTCTTCCGCTTTGGCGGTCAGCACCAAGCCGCCGCTCATCGGCTCTCTCAGAAGGGCGTAGGCGAGATTCTTTCCGCTGGTGCTGCTTTTGCCAGAACCAGGCGCGCCACAAATGAGGGTTCCCTCAAAGGCGGACCGAAGCGTGTAAGGGTCGATGTCCGAAAAGTTGTAAAGTGGCTTGTCAATGTCGCAAAGACCGCTCGACAAGCCATCGCCGCCCTGCCCTAGCGCCCCCGAATGTGTGTCTTGCACGAAGCCCATACTCCCGCCTTCAGTTGCTTTTCGCGCGCAACCAATTGCATGGACTCATGGTGCTGCGTGACCTAAGAGCTTGGAAAGATAAAGAACGTTAAATGCGATACTGACAAGGCGTAATGGCAGGGATTCTGCCGCCGTCCGATGTCCCAAGGAAAAAGCGCCAATCCGCCAAATGCAGAAGTGGAACGACAGCTTGAAAGGATGCTTGCCAGCGCCGTTTTCACGTCGCGCGGTCAGCAGGCAAAGGTTTTGGAATGCATCGTGAGAGGAACGCTTGCCGGTGAAGAGATCACGGAGAAATACATTCGAGCAAAGGTATTTCCGACGCCGCCGTACAAATCAGAATCCAACATCGCGCGCAGAACGATTGATCTCGTGCGCGGCCTTCTCAACGAATACTACGCGGAAGACGGGAAAGAGGATGCGGTCATCATCGGCTTACCGACACCCCCGCCTGGCAAGAGAATTAAATTTCGTGCAGGCGAAGCGTATAGACCGGTCTTCAGCTACAACCCTCGCCATCCTGACAGCCAGAAGTTTCGGCTGGGCCTTCATTTTTTAAACGAAAAGTCGCCGGAATCAATCAACCAGGCGCTCGGATATCTACACGAACTCGCGCTTTCCGAGACAGGACACCCCGCCGCCGAGATCGCCCTAGTGGAAACACTTTGTGCCATGAGCGTCTACATGAGCAGGTCTTCGCCGACAAGAGAGTTGTTTTCTGTGGCCTTTCAGATTGTGAAGAACGTCATCGAGTCGAACCCGGATGATTGGCACCCGCATGCAGCCCGTGGCGCATTATTGCTTTGTTGCCACGAAATAAAGTCGGCAACAGCGGAGTTCCATACAGCCCTACGTCTCGACAAGACGCGGACTCAGCATTACGCGTGGTACCATGCGTTTCTCTTTACCGTGGGCCAGAGAAACCAGGCGTTGCAGTTGGCGAGGTCACACGCTGCGGAATCCATCGAAAGCCCCTACGCTCAAACTGCCCTGGGAATCTATCTCTATGCCCTGCGCGAGTTCAAAGAGGCTGAAGCGGTTTTCCAGAACAGCCTAACGCTCGACCGAAATTGCTGGCTCACCCATTTGGCGCTCAGCGCGTTGTATTTGTCCGTGGATCGCCCGGACGAGGCTTTGGATCACTACACTCATTTGCAAGTGCTTGTTGGAGCTGAAAGAAGTCAGTGGATCATGCCGGGATTAGCCGCTCTGTGCGCCGTTCGCGCAAACGAGATAGGCAAAGCAAAGCGTAAGTGGACCATTCGCTGGGCGAAGGAACTAATCACGAACATCGATGACTCCATGGACTGGGTTCAGTGCTCTCTTGCCTGCATAGCTTTTGGGGAGACCAGGAGAGCTGTGTGGGCATTGCAGCATGCCCGCCACGAGCGTCACCCGCTCGCTTTGTGGCTGGAAGTGTGGCCGATCTTCGATCCCATTCGCAGACAAAAGGCTTTTCAGTCTCTCGTCAACCGCATCAACCTGCCTAAGCCTAGATAGTGCTTCCATTCATGTAACGTCCTTTATCTTTCGTAGAGCGCTCACAACGGGCGACATTTGAACCTGTATGGCCGGGAAGCGTTATCCAAAATTTCCGCCATCGACAGGTCAGGTATCATGGGCACTTCATCACCGTTTGAACCATTACTCAATGCTGCCGAAGCAGCGAATCTGCTCGGCGGCATGCATGTGAAGACATTGCAGCGTATGGCGCGTTGCAAAATGATCCCCGCGCACAAAATTGGCCGCCATTGGTATTTCCGTGCTTCGGAAATCAACGAATGGCTTGCGAAATCGTGCGCGATCACGGTAAAGTCAGATCACCGTCCGTGCTTTGTCAGGGAGAACAAATGACAAAAGCACGTTATCAATCAGGGTGCATCACCCTGAGAAAGCGGGCGAAAGGCCCTGCCGTCTGGCAGTTCCGCTGGTGGGAGACGGACGCGGCAGGGGGTCGCGTGCAGCGTAGCGAGCGGATCGGGACGCTGGAGCAGTACCCGGCGAAACGCGACGCGCAAAAAGCTGCTGCCGCCCTTCGCCTTGAGATTAACGCGGAATTGCCCCACGCAGTTCCGATAACCGTTGCGACGCTCGTTGACCGCTATCTTGGTGACAGCTATGAAATGGGCCGACTGGCATTCTCAACGCGCAAGAGCTACACGACACACCTGAAAGCATGGGTGAAGCCGAAGTGGGGAGAACACACATTGCAGCAAGTTCGCACGATGGCCGTTGAGCAGTGGCTGCGTGATCTATCACTCGCGCCGCGCACCAAGGTGCATCTGCGCAACACCATGCACGTGCTGTTTGAGTGCGCCGCCCGCTGGGAATTGATTGCCACGAATCCCATCACCCGCGTGCGGCAGGGCGGCTCCCGCCTCGTCGAGCCGGAAGTGCTCGCCCCCGGCGAGTTTCAGCTATTGCTGAAATGTTTGGCAGACGCGCCGATGGTGCGCACGATGGTGATTCTCGCGGGCTGCATGGGCCTCTGCCGCAGCGAGTTGATTGGCCTCAAGTGGGCTGATTTCGATTGGACGGCAGGAACATTAACCGTCCAGCGCGGGATCGTTCACAACCATATCGGCAATACCAAGACGCAGGCACGAAGAAAGCCGGTGCCGCTTGCTGTGGAACTTATTGCAGTGTTGCAGCAGTGGCGCTCGCTCACGCCGTACTGTTCTGAGACCGATTGGGTGTTTGCCAGTCCAACGATGAACGGTAAACAACCTATTTGGCCGGACAGTGTGCTCACGCGCATCATCAAACCTGCCGCAAAAACGGCGGGATTGACCAAGCGCATCGGCTGGCACACGTTCCGGCATAGCTACTCGACCCTGCTTCGTGCCAACGGCACGGACATCAAGGTGCAGCAGGAGTTATTGCGGCACTCCAATGTGCAGACGACCTTGCAGATTTACACGCAAGCCGTCAGCGAGCAGAAACGGGCAGCGCATAACCAGGTTGTGACGCAGTTGCTCTCATCTGAGTTAAGAGCAGTGGCAATCGCTTAATTGTGTACTGATTGTGTACCGGAATTTTCAGCCCGAAGCCTGCAACTGATTGAAAAGGTTGGTTGCGGGGGGTGGATTTGAACCACCGACCTTTGGGTTATGAGCCCAACGAGCTACCAGACTGCTCCACCCCGCAATTTGATAATAACAGACGATAGCTCCCACTGCTACTCTCCGTGGACTCAGGGCCTCAACGGCGGTCAAGATGCCGGGTCGGCCGTAGACGGAGCCGTGCTAAAATCCCCAGCTGAATCCCCTTTAATCCCATGAGAACTCGCATTCTGTCCGGCTTGCTTCTTACTGTGACGTTTGTCCTGCCGGGTTACGCCGATACATCACAATGGCTGGAAGTGCGTTCGCCTCATTTTTCCGTCGTCACTGACGCGGGAGAAAAGCGTGGCCGCGAGGTGGCAATGCATTTTGAGCAAATGCGCGCCGTCTTTGGCACGCTCATGACCAAGGCCAAAGTCAATCTGCCGGTCCCGTTGCAAATCGTGGCTTTCCGCAATAGCAAGGAATTCAAACAATTTGCGCCCCTGTGGCACGGCAAGCCAACCCATCTTGCCGGATTGTTTCAGCCGGGCGAGGACCGCGGCTTCATCATGCTTGATCTCTCGGTCGAAAATTCGTTGCAGGTCGTGTTCCACGAGTATGCCCATCAGCTTTTGAATGGAAATGTCACTCAAGCCCGCGATCCGTGGTTCGAGGAGGGATTTGCCGAGTATTTCTCCACCATCGAGGTAGACGCAAAGGAAGCCCGCGTCGGCAAGGTCCCTGATTACGCTTATCTGGTGCTGCAGCAGAACAGAATGATGAAGATCGCTGATCTTTTCCGGGTACAGCAAAATTCCGCGTCTTATAACGAGAACGATCGCAGAACCGTCTTCTATGCCGAATCCAACCTGCTGGTGCACTATCTTTATGACAATCAGTTGATTCCCAAGGTAGCCGTCTATTTCGATTTGACCAAAAACCGCAATGTCCCGGTCGAGGACGCGATTCAACAGGCTTTCGGGATAAGCGCGGCTCAACTGGACAAGATGCTGCACGACTACATAAGCTCAGGACGTTACAAGTACTTTCCTATTCCTAACCCTGCAAACATTGCGAGCACAGGTTACAGCGTGACCCCGGTCAGCACGGCAGATAGCAATGCCCTGATGGCAGACATGCATCTGCACTCTGTGGATTACCAGGACAAAGCCATCGCGGAATTCCAGGAGATCCTGCGGACGGATGCAAACAATGCGGCTGCCCAGCGCGGACTGGGTTACGCTTACTTGCGCAAGCAGCAATACAACGAAGCCGGAGAGTACTTCCGTCGCGCGGCACTGCTGGATTCGAAAGACCCCCGGGTGCACTACTACTCTGCCCTGCTGATGAGCCGGGGAGGGAGCTTCGCCAACCGTGAGAACTTGCCTGCCCTGATTAAGGAACTTGAGACAGCGATTTCCCTGGACCCCAATTTTGCCGACCCTTACTCCTTGCTGGGATTCGCCCTGGCATACAACGGAGATCCGGCCAAAGGACTGGAGGCCATGCAGAAAGCTGTGTCTCTAAATCCGGGAAATGAAATCTATCGCTTTAACCTGGCGCAGATCTACATGGTCAATCAGCAGGTCGACCAAGGCATAGCGCTTTTTCATACGCTGGAAAAAACGCAGAACCCGCAGCTCGCAGCGCGTGTGCAACAGTCACTTCAGCAGGCCCAGCGGATGAAAGAAACAATGCAGCAAATGGGACAAAGGGGAATGCCGGTAATCATTCGTCCACAACAATCAGAGGAATCCGGAGACTCATCTGAGGAACCGGTTGAAGTTCATCAGGAGGCTCCGAAGGCGGCCGTCTCAATCAAGTTGCTGAAAGGTACTATTACCAGCGTGGATTGCTCTGCACCACCTTCTGCAGTGTTGAGTGTGGCCTCAGGAGGAAAGACATGGAAGATGAAGGTCGCGGACACCGGCCACATGGTGCTGGCTGGCGCAGAAGAATTCTCCTGTTCCTGGAAAAATCAAAAAGTCGCCCTGAACTATTGGGAAACAAGTGGCACGGAAGGAAAGGTGGTCTCCGTCGAACTCCAATAGCTGGAGGAACACATGTCCCGGAATATTTCCTTGACCATAATGATGTGCGCTCTGATGGCGTCCATGGCTGCCGGAGAGGTCGCCGATTCAGGCGCGAATGGTTTTACGATCAAGATCGTGACCAGCATTCATGCAGCCCCGGGTGACGTATACAAAAAGCTGGTGCACAACGTTGGTGACTGGTGGAATTCACAACACACTTTTTCTGGTGATGCTCACAATCTCTCCATCGAAGAGCGCGCTATGGGCTGCTTCTGTGAGAAGCTGCCTAATGGCGGCAGCGTGCGTCACATGGAAGTAGTATTTTTTGCGCCGGGAAAGACATTGCGCCTGTCCGGCGCGCTAGGGCCCTTGCAAGCGCTCGGCGCCATCGGTGCTCTTACTTTTAGCCTTACGCCCGCTGGCGACGAAACGAAGCTTGAAGTCACATTTGCAGTCTCCGGGTACACGCCCCAGGGAATGAACTCGTGGGCCGCCCCAGTGGACGGCGTGCTTAGGGAGCAGATCACCCGCCTGAAGAGTTATATCGAGACAGGCAATCCTGCTGGTCCGGCCCAGCAGCAAAAGCTGCCGGCTTAAAGCATTTTTAGAAATAGTGTGCCGATTTGTTTAATGCGCTCCGCTCCAACACCGGGAGCTACGCGCAGGCCTTCGGCAGAGCGGAATTGTTTCGTTTGCTGCTCTTTACTGCAGGCTGAAGCCTGCTGCGGCCCGAGTGAACTCGTGCCCTGATACAAGTCTTCTCGGCACATTATTAGCTAAAACGGTATAGCTCATCACTTCGTGGCCATTGAGTCATTGGACACGGCTAGTAGTCTATCCACTCTCGCCGCCAAGTCCTCCACCTTGAAGATCGGCGAGGAACACGTTGTGGTGGTGCAAATGAACGCGGCTGCCGTCTTCAACTCAGGATATTGAACATCCGGATTGGGCAAGTTGCCTTCCCTCCGGTCCCACCATTCCAACCGCTTATAGCTGGAGGGATAGGCCAAAGCAGCGTTGAACAAGCTTTGCGCCAATCCATCATCTTTCCGCCCGACGATGGTCAAATGCAGAGGCGCGCTGCTCAGTTCCAGGTCAGCCAACAGAGCGCTGGAAGCGGGCAAGCGCTTGACAATGGGATCAGCGGCAAGATACCGCATGGCCTGCCGCGCCATCTGTCTGAAAGATTCGTCTGCAGTGTAGTGGAAAAGAAGGTTTGCCACGCGAACCACGGAAACATTCTCATCTCGTTGTGCGTGAGGTTGGTAAGCCTGATCCGTAGCGGTCTTCGAAGTAGTGA
>DATDGH010000532.1:0-18540 GCA_036522215.1 Candidatus Angelobacter sp.
GCGGAAATCCACAAAACCAGATGCGTCCGGGGCCATGCCGCTCAACTTTAAGGTGCCGGCTGACTTTCGCCGCGAGTTCAAGACCTATGCAGCGCAACACAACAAGAAACTGAATCAGTTGCTCTACGAGTCCTTTGCGGCATTGAAAGCCAAGCATGCTCACTAGCCGAAAGACGCAGGCGGCGCTCTTACTGCTGGGACGGGATTTTGGCAGAGGCAAAAGATACTTTCGTCTTTTGTTCGCCTTTTGGGGTACAATGCTGGATTAGGGCACATGGCCATACATAACAACACGGATGCTGCTGCCGACCTGCTCAAAGCCGCCTACAAGAACTTGGGTTTTGATCAAGGAGCCCTCCTGCCTGCTATCCGCGAGCCTCAGCCCGATGCTCTGGAGAGTTGGGTCGATACGGGCGATTGGCAGTCACTGGCAGCTCAAGCCGGTGCTGAAAGCATCTTCTTTGTCGGTCGTGATCCTGTCGTCGTTTTCGCTAGGCTGGAGGACAGCACTCCTGATGCTCTTAGAACGCTTTACGGACGTATCTGGTGCATGTGCCGTCCTCAGCTGTTGTTTCTGGCGAGCCCTGGCCAGCTAACCGTTTTTGACCTGACGAAACCGCCGCCAAAACCGAACGAATCACTCAGCGGCCATGATCGTTCCATCCAGACAGCCGCGTCCATTGCTGAGGTGCAGTCGAAGCTCAACGGCTATCACCGCGAGCGTATCGAGTCCGGGGTCGTTTTCGGCGACGAACGGTTTCGCGACTCGATCAATCGCGCGGATCGTTCGTTGATACGTGATCTCAAGATTGTCCGGCAACAATTGGCGGCGGTCGCTGTTTCGCGGGGTGCAAAACGACCGGAGCTCCGGCATCTACACTCGTTGATCGGGCGGGCCATCTTTATTCGTTATCTCGAAGATCGAGAGGTTCTCCTTCCCGCGTACTTTGAGAAAGTCGCCGGGCGGCGCAAGGAATGGACAAGACTTCTTGCACAGGCTCCCTCTGCTCCCGAGTTGGAGCCGCGACTAGCGGAACTGCGCTTTCTGCGCGTTCTGCAGGATAAGGACTTTACTTATGCTCTTTTTGATCAGTTGGCTCAGGACTTCAACGGTGATACTTTTCCGATCGACGAAGACGAGCCTGAACGTATTCAGCAACAACACTTGGACAGGTTACGCGGATTTCTGCTCGGCAGTACCTCCCCGCAGCAGGAGCTGTTTTTCTTTGCGTACCGATTCGATGTTATTCCGATTGAACTGATCAGCACCATCTACGAGGAGTTTTATAACGAGCGGACGGGCCGTGCCCGCAATCAGGGCTCGCATTACACCCCGCCCGCTCTGGTCGAGTTCGTCCTTGCTAACACACTCACCCCGGCCATCCTTGCGACAAGACCGCGCGTGGTTGATCCTGCTTGTGGCTCCGGAATTTTTCTTGTTGAGTCCTTTCGACGCATGGTGCGGCACCTTTGGCGAGAGCAAAATGGGAAACGACTCAGCCGTCCGCAGCTTCGCAAGATTTTACGCGAGCAAATTGCCGGCATAGATATCAATGAAGAAGCGGTACGCGTTGCGGCCTTCAGCCTATACCTCGCTTTTCTTCACTATCAAGAGCCGCGCGAAATCAACGATGAGCGTAGGCTCCCTTATCTGAAGTGGGTTCCCGAAGATGAACGTAGGCTCCGCGAGATGCAAAAGCCCGGAGCGCAGTTTTTTGATGTGTTGCTCCACGCAAATTCCTTCAAGGCTATCGGCGGCAGGTGTCCAGCTGAAGTTACTCAGCGCTTTGGACCGGGCAGCGCCGCGATCGTTGTGGGCAATCCGCCCTGGGGCTATCCAAAAAAAGAGGACAGCGATGGCCAAAAGGTGATGGCGGAAATAGAGGAATGGTGTGACGCGAAGAAAGGGCGCCCCATTGGTGATAGGGAACTGTCGCAGGCATATATCCACTTGACGCAAGCTCTATTGCAAGACGGGGGCAGGGCCGGATTGCTTGTTTCGTCCGGAGTGTTTTTCAAGCATCATCAAAATAGCCGTGCTTTCCGACGCGTCTGGCTTCGATCAGCTCGGTTGGAACACGTCGTTAACTTCGCCCATGTCCGGCAGATCTTTTTTTCAGGTCCGCAGCGCGAAGCCAAGGGCATCTCGCCATTTGTCTCCGTAGTGTTCGAAAAAACATCGGCTCCTCCGCCGATAGATAGCCGCTTCCAACACTGGTCAGCAAAACGAACAGCAATGGTTGCGAATACACAATCCGTGGTCCTTAGCCGAGCTGATATGCACTGGCTTTCGCAGTTCGATTGTCTTCAGAACGAGAAGCTCTGGAAGATCTACTGGTGGGGCGGGCACCGGGATGATGCCTTGATACGAGCCATTGAGAGATTTCCGTTACTGAAGGATTTGCCCAAGCACTTGCCAAACATCGGGGTTCTGTCAGGGCAGGGCTTCAAAGAAGCAAACAAAGCGCATGGCGCGGGCTGGCTGAAGAAATATAAGGAACTTCCCCCGGAAGCGTTCTCGCGATATGGCCGAATCGACACAAAGAAATTATTGCCCGCGCCGCCGAAGGTTGAGCGCCGCGGGATTGAAGACGTGTACCACGGACGCCGCCTGCTAGTAGGACAAGGAATCAGAGAAGGAGGTTTGATCACTGCCCGATTCGAAACGAAAAAGTTCTGTTTCAGAAACTCCATCAATGCCATTCGCCTTAAAGGCTTCCAGCCGTGGCAGGAACTGGTCATCACAGCGATCTATTGGTCGTCCCTTGCCCGCTACTATTACTTTACGACGGCCGGCTCTTGGGGGCTGTGGCATGACCAGCTTCACCTGGAAAATATCGAAGAAATGCCGATCTGTGTTCCTTCGGATCTTGGCCTCCGCGATCGGATTGTCCGCATTGTCGAAGAATTGCAGAACCTGGACTTGAAGCCTCAGGGATTCCGTCTTGCAGGCATAGATGTTCAAAACCGTCTTCCGGAGCTGGAAAATCAATTAGACACTGCGATTTTTGATCTCTACGCACTGAATGCCGCCGAGCGAGACCTTGTGCGGGAAATGTGCGCCGCGGGCTTGGACCTGTTTTACCGCAATCAGAAAAGTGACGCTCTGCAGGAGGTCGTTCGCCCAGACCGCGGTGCGGGTACAATCAAAGATGTATCTCAGGCACAGGACGGCTTGTCGGGATACCTGCGCATTTTCCTAGAGAAGTGGAATGCCGAGATCGCACCCGACGGCGAATTCATTTGGCGCGTGCTATCTCCTCCCTCGCGGGCGCCGCTATTGGCCGTATCGTTCATCACACATTACAAGGACGAACCGCTGCCCAAAATCAATGGGGACGAGGCGCACGCATGGCACAACGCTTTAGCGACCTTAGCGGAATCGTCACAGATTCCCGCAAACAGCTCTCGCATCTTTATTGATACGTTCTTCCGCCACGTCAGTGATCGAGAAATCATTTTCATCAAACGGAATGAACAACGCTTCTGGACGCGCACTGCCGCCCGCGAAGATGCCGAATCCGCGCTAACTTATCTGATGAATCGCGAAGACATACTCCAGGCGGCAAGGAAATGAATGCGTCGGGGCCACAGCTCACCTCGCGGCACCTGTGGGCCGCCCGGGAAGCCAAGTGTTTCGCGGTTCTTTCCCATGCGCTAATGCTGCTACACCAGATCGACAGTCTTCCCGCGACAGAGGTTGAGCTGAATCGCCAGCTGTATTTCTGCCTGCTTCGTGCAACTCGCGAATTGTACCCTGAAGAAGAAATCTCTCCCATGACCGACTGCAACAATCAGCCTGACCCGGACGATGAGGCACGAGCGCAGCGCGAGCAAAAGCGTCCTGATTTTCAGTGGGCTTATTTGGACCGGTACGAATCCGACCCGCATCACAGCAGTAAGCAATTCGTGGTGGAATGCAAGCGCCTTGGCAAGGCGCTCCGACGCGATTGGGTCTTTAACTTGAATTACACAGATCACGGGATCGTGCGATTTAGGGAATCCGACTGGGCCTATGCTAAACGGGCACCCAGCGGAGCAATGGTCGGCTATTGGCAGAGCATGGAGGGAAACGACTTTTTAGCCGAAGTCCATGAAGGATCTCGGAAAAAGTCTTTGCCTGATCTAGTTCCCATAGGAAATTGGAATCCGGGCGGCGTTAGTCGCTTCGAGCACACCTTCGACCGTCCTTTCGTAGTATCGCCGTTCAAGCTTCATCACCTGTGGATTGATTTAAGATCTTCTCAAAGTGGAGTAGGATAACGTTTCTTTACGCATAATTCCGTGAGTGCCCAATGGCAAGCATAGCGTCCTATGTCCAGCCGCGCCGACTATACCGAGCTCGCTCGCCCATCTCCAACGCGAACTCGACGCGATCAAGAAAGCCTATCTCTATTGCTCACCTTAGGTAGGCTCGTATTCCAACCAAGCAAATCGCAATTTCGTGTTGGCAAGGATGATGCTTGCAACGCATAGCTCGTTATGGGTTTCATCCACAGCCCTAAATTGCGCTATTCCGTTCTTAATCACGCTTTCCACTGCCGCTTCAAACCGCCCAAGCAATACTCGCCCATCCTTGAAACGGTCCACAGCCGCTTCGAATTCAAGCGCGAAAGTGTCCTTTACCTCGCACGCGTAGGTTTCCAGCCACGCGACTTGGTCAGAGCTTAGTGGCAAACCTAGATATTCTCTCCTCTCACCACTTTCGCAATAATATGTCTCCAGGGGCTGTGCTCCCGATTATTTTTGTTTGCGGCTCGCAGGCTGGGCCACCGATAGGCAATAGGTCAGAGGCAATAGCAACGACGCACCAGCGCTTAAAGCGCTCCCTATCCTGAGATTTTTTCTTTCGTTTGAACGCCCACTTCCCTGGCCTGAAGGCCAGGGCTTCCACCCTGCTGCTTTACCTCAGCTTCACCTTCGCCTCCACTGACATGCCCGGTCGCAACAGACGATCGGAGTTCTCGCCCTGGTCGAGGAGGA
This sequence comes from Candidatus Angelobacter sp., assembly GCA_036522215.1. Lineage (GTDB taxonomy): Bacteria > Acidobacteriota > Terriglobia > Terriglobales > Acidobacteriaceae > Angelobacter. Next base: position 4,984 of record DATDGH010000532.1, read on the forward strand.
TTCGTACGGCCACGCGCTGCACTACCTTTACGTAATTCCCTGTCGCATTCTCCGGAGGAAGCAGGCTGAAGCGGGAGCCTGTTGCGCCGCCCAGGTCCTCGATTCTGCCGTGGTAATCGCGGTCGTAGGAGTCCAGATGGATGGTCACCGCCTGGCCCGGCCGCATCTTCTGTAGCTGGGTTTCTTTGAAGTTGGCGGTGACCCAGACATCGTCTACCGGAACAATTGACAGCAGTTGCTGGCCTGGCTGGATGCGCTGGCCTACCTCGATGGATTTGCGGCCGATCACTCCGCTTACTGGCGCAATGATTTTCGTATAGCTTAAATTCAATTCCGCGGCGGTGAGCTGGGCGCGGGCACGGTCGGCTTCAGAGGCGGCCGCTGCTGCCTTGGCGACGGAGGACTTGACCTGCTCCGGCGCTGAATGTGCGGCAAACAAATCTGCCTTGCGCTCCACCAGACGGTTTTCAGCCTGGCCTACGCGACGCCCGGCCGCATCCAGGTCGGCGCGGGCGGCATTGACGGCTGCATGGCCAGTGGTAGCTTCGGTGGAGATGCGATCGTATTCCGATTGCGAAATCTCCCGCTTGGCCAGCAGCCGCTCATAGCGCTGCCGGTCGGCTTCTGCCCTGGTATATCCCGCTTCGGCCTGGACTAGACGCGCCTGGGCTGATTCCAGCGAGGCCTTTTCCGCCGCAATTGAATCCGCAGCTTCGTGCACCGAGGCATCCGCCAGATTCAGCTTGCCGTTGCTGCTGGAAGAGATTACGGTCACGTCCTCTTGTGCCGCCGAGGCGCTGGCCCGCAGCCGTTCGTAGTCTGCGCGCGCGCGATCCACTTCAGCCTGAAGGTCGGCGGGATCGATCTCCGCAAGCACGGTACCGGCTTTGACGTAGTGGTTATCTTCCACCGCGGGATTGACGGTCAAGATCGTCCCGCTGATGCGCGCGCTGACGGGATTGAGATGGCCATCCACCTGCGCGTCATCGGTTTCTTCGTAGGAGCTGAAGTACAACCACGATGCTGAAACCACGGCTGCGACCAGCAGCAGAACGAACAAGGTTATAACAGGATGGCGTTTTATCATGGCCGCGATCTTCGTTCCCCGCTTTGGCTTTTCGTTATCCTGAACCGGCTTGGGGACCACCGGCTCGGGTTCGCGAATGGGAATCTCGACCGGCTTACGCACAACCGGTTTTTCACGATTCTCTTCGGTTCTCTCAGGCGCTACTACTGTTTGTGCGGCCATGTTACTTACCTCCCAGATATCGGTTGATGTCTTGTGGCGCGGTGCCCATCGCTCGCAGCACCGCGATCTTTGCCAGGTTGTAGGCAAAGAGGCTGGCAATATAGTTCTCGTTCGCAGAAGCTACGCCCTGTTGCGCCTGCACAACCTCCAGATTGTTGGTGACGCCATTTACAAAGCGGTCGCGCGCCTGCTCCATGGTCCGGTCTGCCAGCTTCTGGTTGCTCTCGGCAACATGCACCGCGCTCTCGGCGGCGCCCAGGTCGGTGAAGGCGTTGCGGATTTCGTAGTCCACGCGGCCAACCAGGTCGGCGAATTCAGATTGTTTGCGTTCCAACTGGGCGGAGCTGTCTTTGATGTCGGCGTGAATCCGGCCTCCGGTAAAAATGGGAAGGGAGACTGCGGCGGCGACGGTATAAGTCTGGTCGGCATGACCGAGCGTGGTTCCGATTCCGCCGTAATAACCGTTCACGGAAAAGCCTGGCAGACGCTCGAATTGCGCAGCCTGCTTGTCCAGCTTTGCTGCCTGTGTGGCTGCCTGGGCGCTCTTCAGATCAGAGCGATTCTGCTTCGCCTGCGCCAGCGCGCCACTCAAAACCGGTCCTTCCCAGACGCGATAAGGGACGGTGCTGGTGACCTGAAACTGCTGTCCACTGGGCAGGCCGATCAGGCGCGAGAGCGTCAGCTTGTCTTTCTCTAGATTGGCCTGGGCCACGGTCACGCGTTGCTCATCGGTCTGGCGTTGGACGGTGGCGCGAAGGCCGTCAATCTCAGGAGAAATCCCTGACTGAACCTGATTGGCGGTCTGGTCTGCCAACGTCTTTGCCACCTCAAGCTGCGCTTTGGCCGTCTCCAGCCGGGACTGGCTGGCGATGACCTGAAGATAGGAGGTCCCTACGGCCAGAACCACTACGTCGCGCGCATCCTGAAGGGAAAACCTGGTGGCTTCGGCGGCCTGGCGTGCAGCCCGCAGCCGGTAAGCACTCTCCAGATTCAAACCGTTTTCAGAAAAAGTGACGTAGCTTTCCTGGTAGCTGAACTGGCCGGTAGAGGCGGGAATTCCGGGTATCTTCAAGCCAATCGCAACCCGGCTCAGCTCGTCCAGATTTTGCCTTACGAGAGTGCCTACATTGGGCAGCATGGCCGCCAGGGCCCGCAACCGCTGGGCCTGGGCCTGCCGCAAGGTGGCCTGATTTTCGATCACGCCCAGGTTGAAACGAAGTCCGCGATCTACTGCATCTGCAAGGGACAGATCAATCACGCCGGTTGTCGCCTGACCTGTGGGTACGCTTCCCAAAAAAGGATTCTGCTGCTGGCCGGCCAGCGAACTTGGAGTAGTGCTGTTCACGGACGGATTGATAGTGCGCGGCGTGGAGATGCTGCCCAGCTCAAATGACGGCGATGCCTGTTGCGGCCAGGCGGCAATGCACGAAGCCAAAATCGCTATCGGGATGAAGAATCGATTTCTGTATGACATTTCCATAACTCCAAACTCAGTGGCCGCCAACAGCTCCGGGGCTGCGATATTTCTTGATGATGAATGAGAGTGCCAGGCCAATCACGGCAACCCACCCGAGAAGCCAGAAGCAATCGAGAAAGCCCAGCAGGGCTGCACTCCTATCGGCCGCTCCGGCAAGGACTGCGTAGGCCCGCTGGGGAGCGTCGGCCGCGCTGGCGCCCAGGCTGATCAAGCGTTGCGTGGTCGCTTCCAGTCTCTGGCTGAAATTCAAGTCGGAAGCCGTGAGGTGTTGCGTCAGAATGCTGTGATGAAACTGCGTCCGCCGTTCCAGCATGGTAGTAACGAAGGCCACGCCAAAGCTTCCGCCCAGGTTGCGAAACAAATTGGTAATGCTGGAGGCCTTGTTGTTCTTGGCCAACGGAATATAGGAATACGCAAGCTGGCTCACCGGAATAAACAGGAAAGCCAGCCCCAGACCTTGAAAGGCGCGGGCCCAGGCGTAGGTGCGGTAGTCGGTTCCTGGATCGAGCGAAGCAAAGTGCCACATGGACAAGGCGACAATGGCAAAGGAGAGGCCGATCACCTTGCGCTGATCAACCTTGGGCAGGATCCTTACCACAACCGGCGCCAGGACGACGATCACTGCGGCGCCGGGACCCAGCACCAGTCCGGCGTCGGTAGCGCTGTAGCCGTAAAGTGCCTGCAGCATTTGCGGTATCAAAACCGTGCTGCCGAAAATCCCGAAACCAAACAGGAAATAAAAGATGTTGGACAGGGCGAAGTTGCGCTCGCGCAGCAACTTGATCTCAACCACGGGATCGTGATGGCGCCACTCCCAGATGGCCGCGAACAACAACGAGAGCAATGCCACCGTCAGGAAGGTCACGATGAAATGACTTTGCAGCCAGTCCTCGCGCTGACCTTTATCCAGAACAATTTCCAGCGCCCCAAAACCCAGGGCGATCAAACTGATTCCAATGTAGTCAATGCTGAGCTTGCCGCTGCGGCGAGCGGCCTTGGCCTCCTCGACGAACTGCGGCGGATCAGAGACCAGCCGGCTGGTCAGGAAAAGGCTGATGATGCCAATGGGAATGTTGATGAAGAAAACCCAGCGCCAGGAGAAATGATCTGTAATCCAGCCACCCAGCGGCGGGCCAATGACCGGCGCGGTAACGATTGCCATGCTGTAGAGGGCAAACGCTCCAGCCCGCTTGGCGGCGGGAAATGTGTCTACCAGGATTGCCTGCTCCACCGGCGCCAGGCCGCCGCCGCTTATTCCTTGAAGCACACGGAAGAAAATCAGCAGCGGAAGGCTGGGAGCAAATCCGCAGAGAAGAGAGCTGATGCTGAAGGTGGCAACGCACGCCATGTAGTAGTTCTTGCGCCCGAATACCCGGCTCAACCAGGCACTCAAGGGAAGGACCACTGCATTGGCCACCAGATAGCTGGTCAAAACCCAGGTGCTCTCGTCGTAACTTACGGCGAGGCCGCCGGCGATATGAGGAAGGGCCACATTGGCAATGCTGGTATCCAGCAGTTCCATGAAGGTGGCCAGCGTCACAGTGATGGCAATCAGCCAGGGATTGATAGCGACTTGCCCGGGGCGGGAGATGGGAAGCGAGGTCGATATGGGTGCGGCAACAGCCTGCGTGCTCATGTTTCCCAAATCCCTTCTTGCTTACACCGTATACTTACAATCCCAATTGATGTTTACGGCGTATACACAGATGCAAAAATAAAAAGCTTATTCGAGTTCTCTGGTCAGAGTCCTGACGAGTTGCTGTTTCAACTGCTGGGGGTTGCCCAGGGGGCAAACCGGGTGAGTGTTAATCATGATAGAGGCGAATCCGTGAATGGCTACGCGGATCATCTGGGTCATGGTCTCAACGTCAATACCGATTCCCTTGGCTTCCGCGCACTCGCGGATGCCGTTGCGAAGGCGGTCCACAGTCCCCCGTGCCATTACGGCCTTGCGCTCTCGCAAAGGGCCGGATGGAAGGGACGTCAGGTAAGTCACGCGGAAGTGATTGGGATGACTCACATGGAAGTCCATGATGGTGCTGACAGAGGCGCGCAGCGTCTCCAAGGGAGGGAGAAACTTCTGGTGTTCCTTGTCCAGCAACCGGTTCATCTGGTCGAAGGTTTCCTCGCAGATGGAGAGCAGCAGGTCGTCTTTGTCGGCAAAATGGCGGTACATGGCCATAGGCGAACAGCCGATTTCCGCAGCAATGCGGCGCATGGAGACGCTTTGGTAGCCCTCTTTGGCAAACAGCTCGCGTGCGGTGTTGCGAATCACATCCCGCAACGTCACCCGCGGCATTCGCCGCAGGGCTTTCTTCTTTCGCAATCGAGTAGCGACTGGCATAAGTGTTTACAGTGTAAGCATACACCGTAAGCAGTAGATGTCAAGAGCACGTTGAGGGATGCAAAAACTGTTGTGCGCGCCGACACCTGATTTCGTCCACAACTGTGCTAACGTAGGCCGTATGGGGCGCATTGATCCTATGCCGGCCGGCCCGCAGTCCGTCCCCTCTCAGATCGAATTCGTCGTTAATGGCGAACCGGTGCATGCTGAGCTGTCTTTGCACACTACGCTGCTGGATTTTTTGCGAGCGTCCGGCCTTACCGGAGCTAAAGAAGGTTGCGCCGAAGGAGAGTGCGGGGCGTGCGCGGTTGTGATGGTGAGGCAGCACGACAGAGGCAGCGCCTATTGTCCAGTAAATAGCTGCCTGATGCTGCTTCCGATGGCGGCAGGCCAGGAAATTTATACCGTCGAGGCGTTGGCAAGCGGCGACCGACTGGCAAGCGTACAACAGGCAATGGTCGACCATGGAGGCTCGCAGTGCGGTTATTGCACGCCGGGATTCGTGATGAGCCTGTTCGCCGAGCACTACCGTCCGGGCCGCACTGGTCCATGTGATCCGCATGCTACGGCCGGCAATCTGTGCCGTTGCACTGGCTATCGCCCCATTCGCGACGCTGCACTATCACTTGGTGCTGCCCCCGCGGATTCTTTTCGTGAACGTCTCTCCCGCCCTGCGCCTGAAGTCGCTCCCGGTGTTTTTGAATGGCAAAGCTTAAGTTTCCACCGGCCGGCAACGCTGGCTGAATGTTCAGCGCTCCTGGCTGCGCACCCAGATGCGCGTTTGGTCGCGGGCGCGACTGATCTTGCGGTGGAATCCAATCTCCGCGGACGCCGCTTTTCCCGTTTGGTGAGTGTGGAGGCCCTGGCTGAGTTGCGCAACTTTCACGAGAGCGACGAGGAAGTGGAACTAGGCGCAGGGCTCACGCTCAGCGAGATCGAGGCGCGCTGGAAGAGCGCACCGGCGGTACTCCACGATTGGATGGAATTGTTCGCTTCGCCGCTGATCCGCAATCGCGCTACGCTGGGGGGCAATCTGGCAACTGCATCGCCTATTGGCGACGCAGCTCCGCTACTCCTCGCCCTGGATGCGCTGCTCAGCATTAGCGGACCCAGCGGCCAACGGAGAATTCCGTTGGCATCGTTCTTCCGAGGCTATCGACAAACTGCGCTGGCGACGAGCGAAGTTCTGGTTTCCGTTCATCTGTCCAAACCGTTTCCCCGGCATGTGCGATTCTTCAAAGTGGCCAAACGGCGCATGGATGACATCAGCACCGTGGCAGCCGCTTTCGCCATTAATCTGGACCGGGCAGGCAGAGTGACGCTTGCGCGGCTTGCCTATGGCGGCGTGGCGCCTGTTCCCTTGCGGGCGATCCAGGCCGAAGAAGCAATGATTGGTCGGACCTGGGACGAGTCTGCCATTCAACACGCACAGGAAATCCTGGGGCGAACGCTTCAGCCCATCAGCGATCATCGGGGCTCTGCCGCCTATCGCCTGGCATTGGCCCAGTCACTGCTGCAGAAATTCTGGTGGGAGCAGCGGGAGGAGGCGGTGGCATGAAGATTGTCGGCCAGGCCGTCCCCCATGAAGGCGCGCGCGGCCACGTCACCGGCGAAGCACTTTATACGGACGACCTGCCTTCGCGCTTCCCCCAGTTGCTGCACGCATGGCCGGTGCTTGCGCCTCTTGCTCACGCTCAACTGATCAGGCTGAACGTTGCTCCGGCGCTGGAGGAACCGGGCGTCTGCGCCACCTTGACAGCTTCTGACGTTCCCGGTGAAGGCGACTCCGGCGCTTCCCGGCATGATGAGCCGTTGTTTCCCACGGAAATCATGTTTCATCAACAGCCGGTTGCGTGGGTGTTGGGGGAAACGCTGGAAGCGGCGCGGCTGGGTGCGGCGCGGGTTCAGGCGGAGTACCAGCCCCTGCCGGCAATCCTGACGATAGAAGATGCGATCAAGGCCGAGAGCTTTCATTCTGGCAGCTCTTATTCCGGCAACATGTGCATTGTGCGGGGCGAAGTACAGAAAGCGCTTGCCGCCAGCACGCATCGGCTTGAGGGAGAACTGGCCATCGGCGGCCAGGAACATTTTTATCTGGAGACCCAGGCTTCCATCGCGTGGCTGGATGAATCCGGCGGCATGATGGTGGAGTCTTCCACGCAACATCCCAGCGAAACGCAGGAAATCGTGGCGCGCGCATTAGGAGTTGCCCGCCACCAGGTCACGGTGGAATGCCTGCGCATGGGTGGGGCATTTGGCGGGAAAGAAGTGCAGGCCAATCCTTACGCCGCTATTGCCGCCCTGGGCGCGTGGAAGACGAAGCGGCCGGTACGCGTGCGCTTGCCGCGCTTCCTGGACATGGTGCTGACCGGCAAACGACATCCTTTTCTGGCGCGCTTTACCGCAGGCTTCGATCACCAGGGCCGAATTCTGGCCCTGAAACTGGCCCTTTATTCCGATGGGGGATGGAGTCTGGACCTTTCCGAGCCGGTGCTGGCGCGGGCCCTGTTCCATTGCGATAACACGTACTTTATACCGGCCATTGAGGCGACAGGATTTGTTTGCTGCACACATAAAACGTCGCAGACTGCCTTTCGCGGTTTTGGCGGTCCGCAAGGGATGCTGGTGATCGAGGACGTACTCGATCGTATTGCGCGCACGCTGGCTCTTCCGCCGGAACTGGTGCGTGAACGCAACTTCTATGGCGAAGGTCACAGCACGCACTATGGACAACTGGTCAAAGACGCAAGCCGCATCCCGAGAATCTGGAATCAACTGAAGGAGACGAGCAATTTTGCGGCGCGGCGAGAGGCGTTGGACCGGTTCAACGCGACGCATCCGCAGCACAAACGCGGCATGGCCATCACGCCGGTTAAGTTTGGCATTTCTTTTACTGCCACCATGTTCAACCAGGCAGGAGCATTCGTCCTGATTTATAAGGACGGCAGCGTGCAGGTGAACCACGGCGGCACAGAGATGGGCCAGGGGCTGCACACCAAGATTCGTCAGATTGCGGCGGAGAGCCTGGGCGTGCCGGAAAGCTCCATTCGCATGATGCCGCCGCGCACGGACAAAATTCCCAACACGTCCGCCACGGCCGCCTCCGCCGGTACTGATCTGAACGGCGCGGCGGTGGTAGATGCTTGCGAACAACTCACGGCCCGGCTGGCTCCGGTGGCAGCATCTTTGCTTGGAGCAAATGCCGCTGATGTGCGCTTGGCCGAGGGCCGCGTATCTGCAAGAGGTAAAGACTTGCCTTTCGCCGAGGTGATTGAGGCCGCTTATCGCCAGCGCATTGCCCTCTTTGCGCAAGGCTACTACCGTACGCCCGAGATCCATTACGATCCCAAAACCATGCAGGGGCATCCATTCTATTATTTTGCCTACGGCGCAGCGGTGAGTGAAGTAGAGATTGATGGCTTTACCGGTGAGCACCGCGTGCTGCGCACGGACATTGTGCATGATGTGGGCGAATCACTTTCTCCGCTGGTGGATCGAGGGCAAGTGGAAGGTGGATTCATCCAGGGAGTGGGATGGCTTACGCTGGAAGAACTGGTCTGGGACGCGCAGGGACGTTTGATGACCAATGGCGCTTCCACTTACAAGCTGCCCGCATGGTCGGAGCTGCCGGAGGAATTTCATGTTGAGTTTCTGACTCGCGCGGCCGAACCGGGCGTGGTATTCGGCAGCAAAGCTGTGGGTGAGCCGCCGCTGATGCTGGCTATTTCCGTTCGCGAAGCCCTGCGCGATGCGATTGCTGCGTTCGGGAGCGGAGGCGTGGTCACGCTCGACAGTCCGGCCACACCCGAGCGCGTCTTCTGGGCGGTACGCCGCGCCCGCACCCGCCAACCTGCTCCGGAATTCTCGGCTGCCGGCGTCAGCAACGATTGATCCCCATCGACCAACTCAATTCGCTTTCGCGCGAGAGCTTCATTGCAGCGCTGGGCTGGGTGTTCGAGCATTCTCCCTGGGTGGCGGAGCGAGCATGGCTGCGGCGTCCGTTTCCCGACCTCGACCACTTGCACACTGCCATGACCGGAGAAGTTGAGCGCGCTACCCGCGAAGAACAATTGGCCCTGCTGCGCGCGCATCCTGACCTGGGTACCCGCGCCCGCATAAGCGACGCCTCTGCCGGCGAGCAGTCGGGAGCGGGGCTGGATCGTCTCACGCCGGAGGAATACCAGCGTCTTCAAGGTCAGAACACTGCTTACCGGGAGAAATTTGGGTTCCCATTTCTTTACGCAGTGAAAGGCAGCACCAAGTACGATATCCTTCGAGCGCTTGATCAACGTTTGGAGGCCACGCCGTCTGAGGAGTATCGCCAGGCACTGAATCAGGTGTATCGCATCGCGTTGTTTCGATTGAAAGAAGTAATTGGGCCGTTATGTTCGTGATTTCGAGGACTTGGTTCTCGTCGTGGAGCACGCTGTCCCGTTCTCGTCAGGAATTTGGTAATTGGGTAACTTGGTAATTTGGTAATTGAAAATCAAACTCAAAGCAAAACCCAGAAACTCGTGACTTCCATGCATCAATTTGCCAGCGGCGCGAAGCGGAATTATTACGGCAAGGGCGACGTGATCGTCTACCGGCTTCAGCGGGACGCCCATTCTCCTCAGGGCCAGAGCCCGATTTTTGGCGCCAGCGTGATGATGCTGCTATACGGCGATGCCTTTTGGCCCACGTACGTCACTGGTGACAACACCAACCTGGTGGCTACCGATTCGATGAAGAATTTCATCCAGCGTGAGACCCTGAATTTCACCGGCTGCGATCTGGAAGGGTTCTGCCGTTTTCTGGCACAAAAATTCATGGGCATTTATCCCCAGACCGAAGGCATTCAGGTTTCCGCCAGCGAGATTCCCTACAACCAACTCCCCGGTGGCAAGATGGGGTTCACGCCATCCGGCCCGGAGCGGGCCACAGCGCGCATCGAACTGCTGCGTGACGGCGGCGGGCTTCAGACCATCGAAGCGTCCTCCGGTATTCAAGGCTTCAGGCTGCTGCGCCTGGGTGGCAGCGCGTTCCAGGGCTTTGTGCGCGATCAATACACCACGCTCCCGGACATCAAGAACCGCCCTCTGCACATGTGGCTTGATCTGGAATGGTCGTACTCTTCGCCTGATGCTGCCTGCAGCGACGGCAAAGTTACTGCTCGCGTACGCCAGATCGTAAATGAAGTTTTTCAGTCGTTCGAATCCGGCAGCATTCAGCAGGTGATTTACCAGATGGGGGAAAAGATGCTTGGGGAAATTCCCGCGATTGCGGAGATTCATTTGGAGGCCAACAATCGCACCTGGGACACAATCGTGGAACAGGGCGAGCAACTGGGTGTGTACACTGAAGCGCGGCCGCCATTTGGCTGCTTAGGGTTGCGGATGAAAAGATAATGGGACGCCTCTCCACTCACGTTCTGGATACCGCTCGGGGCAAACCGGCTGCCGGGCTGGCCGTTCGTCTCTACTCCTGCAATGGCGATGAGCGACTCCTGATCAAATCCGTGGTTACCAACGCCGACGGCCGCACTGAGGAGCCGCTACTTCAGGACCACGATCTGCGCGCCGGCAGCTACGAACTGGTGTTCAGCGCCGGAGACTATCATCGGGCACAAAAAGTAGCGCTGGACTCGCCGCCATTTCTGGATAAAGTTGTCATTCGCTTCGGCGTCTCCGATCCTTCCGGTAACTATCATGTGCCGCTGCTGCTCTCGCCCTATGGTTATTCGACCTATCGGGGATCGTGAATGGACCACCGCGCCCGGGAAGTGATCAGCCTCTGTCGCAAGCTGGCCGAATTCACAGAAGAGCCCGGCCACATTACGCGAACATTTCTTTCTCCGCCCATGCGCGACGTTCACCGTGAACTTGGCGGCCGCATGGAGCAACTGGGCATGAGCGTCTTTGTGGATGCGGCCGGCAACCTGCGCGGACTTTATCCGGCACGAACGCCGGGAGCACGACGCGTGATCATCGCTTCGCACCTGGATACAGTGCCTCACGCCGGTGCTTTCGATGGAATTCTCGGCGTGGTCATGGGTATTGCCATGGTGGAGGCACTGACCAGCCTGCGCATGCCCTTTGCCATCGAGGTGATAGGGTTCTCTGAAGAAGAAGGTGTGCGCTTTGGTGTTCCCTTCATCGGCAGCCGCGCGCTGGCAGGCACTGTGGACGAAGCCTTGCTCGCACTACGGGATTCCCAAGGGTCAAGTGTGGCTGATGCTATCCATTCTTTTGGCCTCGATCCGGCACATCTACCCGAAGCCAAGCTGGCCGACAACACGCTGGGTTACCTGGAGTTTCACATCGAGCAAGGACCATTGCTGGAAAGCTTGAACTATCCGCTGGGAGTGGTGGAGGCAATTGTGGGCCAGAGCCGCGTCAACGTCTCTTTTACGGGTAAAGCCGGTCACGCGGGAACAACTTCGATGAAGTTGCGGCGCGATGCGCTCGCCGGCGCTGCCGAATGGATTGCTGTGGTAGAAAGCATCGCTAAAACAACGCCCGGGCTGGTAGCAACAGTCGGGCGCCTGGAAATTGAGCCCAATGCCGGCAACGTGATCGCGGGGAGCGTGCGCGCAAGTTTGGATGTGCGCCACTCGCTCGACGAGGTGCGTCATCAGGCAGTTGAGCGCATGCTCCATGGCGCGAAACGTATTGCCGCTGATCGTAGACTGGCGTTTGATTCCAAACTGCAACTCGACCAGCCCGCCGTCGCCATGAACGCAACCCTGGTGAACAGGTTGGGACAGGCGGTAAGGGCCGCGGGCTGCCCGGTGCATCACATGGCCAGCGGCGCAGGACACGACGCCATGGTCCTGGCGCAGAAAATTCCCGCCGCCATGCTGTTTCTGCGCTCGCCCGGCGGCATCAGCCATCATCCCGACGAAAACGTGCTGCCCGAGGACGTGAAAGCGGCGCTTAACGCCGGAATGCATTTTCTTGAACAATGGGAGAGCCACCTTGAGTGACCTTGTGGTGCGCGGCGGCACAGTGGTTACGGCAGAGACCGTAATAGCCGCCGATATCGCCATCGAAGACGGCCGCATCAGCGCCATCGCCAGTGAGCTTCCCGGTACTGCGCAGGAAATCGATGCTCGCGGCCTGACTGTTCTCCCCGGCCTTATCGATATTCATGTGCATTTCAACGAGCCGGGCCGAACCGAATGGGAGGGCGCAGCCTCAGGCAGCCGTACACTGGCGGCTGGCGGCGCAACTATGTTCTTCGACATGCCACTGAATTCCTCTCCTTGCACCGTTGGCCCCAGAGAATTCGACCAGAAGCACGCCGCGCTGGAACGTTGTTCCGTCACTGACTTCGCGCTTTGGGGCGGCATTGTGCCCGGAAATTACAATGCGCTGGCCGCGCTGGCCGAACGCGGCGTGATCGGCTTCAAAGCCTTTATGGCGGACTCCGGCCTGCCGGAGTTTCCGCGCTCTGACGATCTCACGCTCTATGAAGGCATGCGCGAGGCTGCACGCCTGGGTTTGCCCGTGGCCGTTCATGCCGAAAGCGACGAACTGATCCAATCCCTCACGTCGCGCCTCACAGCTATCGGACTCACCGGCATTCGCGACTACCTGGGTTCGCGTCCGGTGCTGGCTGAAGTTGCGGCCATTCAGCGCGCGGCCCTGCTGGCGGCAGAAGCCGGAGCGAAGCTGCATATTGTCCACATCAGTTCCGGACGTGGAGTGGCTGCGGCCTTTGAAGCCCGCGCCCGAGGCGCGGACATCGCAATAGAGACGTGCCCGCATTATTTGTTTTTCACGGAAGAAGATGTGGAACGCATTGGCGCCGCGGCCAAGTGCGCGCCGCCGCTGCGTAGCGCTCACGAACGCGACCGCCTGTGGGGGGCGTTGCTACGCGGCGTAGTCAACGTGGTTGCCTCCGACCACTCGCCCGCTCCGCCGGAGATGAAGCACGACGCCAATTTCTTCCGCATCTGGGGCGGCATAGCCGGTGGCCAGTCAACGCTGGCCGCACTTCTTTCGGCCGGCCATCACGAGCGCGGCCTGCCGCTCACACGCATCGCCGATCTCACAGCGGCGTGGCCGGCGCGGCGCTTTCGCCTGGCACACAAAGGCGGAATCGCCGTCGGCAACGATGCTGATCTCTCGTTGGTCGACCTCACAGCCTCCCATACGCTGGAGGAAGGCAGCTTGTTCCAGCGCCATCGCATGAGCCCATATATTGGCAGAACTTTCCGCGGTGTTGTGCGGCAAACCCTGCTGCGCGGCCAGCCGATTTTTGCAGATGGAAAAATTGTCGCCATCGGCACAGGAAAATTTGTGCGTCCTGCGGCGTAGTTCTTGCTCTTGCTGTGTGATTCTCTGGTAGATTCTTACTTCACGCAAAGGGAGACCATGCTGCATAACCTCGGCCTCACGCGTACTTCCCGCCAGGCAGACCACTTGCTCCTGACGCCGGATACGTTCGTGCGCGCGCCTCTCCCCGGCATGCGCAACGCAACTGCCATCGTTCATGCCAGTCCTG
>DATDGH010000533.1:0-9771 GCA_036522215.1 Candidatus Angelobacter sp.
GCATAGGTGAGCATTTTATATGAGTAAAAAGAAAATATACGAAGGAATTGGCGGCGATGAGTTCGGCAGATTCGACAAGGTAATGCGCGGACTGCTGGCAGTTCCATACCAGGAATTGCGAAGCGAGCTGGCGAAGCATAAAAAGAAAAAGGCCCGCAAGAAGCGGGCCAAGCGTTCTACCAGCGGACGCGCCGCTTGCCGCGATTCTGAAGCGGGCGCATGAGCTTCCTAGAACGGAATGGCATCTCCCGGTAATCCGGGGTGGGGCTTCCCCACTTTGCCAGTCAGTTCTTGATAGGTAATGCGTTTGCCAGCAACTTGCGAAGTGACCATGCGGAAGCGGTCAGCATCGGTTATGTGCTGTTTCTTAGTAGCGCGATGGTTGTAACGGAAAGCCTGTTCGTCGATGTAACGAAACAGATGAAACGGTTCGACAGAAACGTAAGTGCCATGAAGACCACGCTTCAAGAGCGACCAAAAGTTCTCCATGCCGTTCGTGTGCACCAGTCCGCGCACGTAGCTCTCCGCGTGATTGATTACTTCATGCGAGTAGTGGTCCTTGAGGCCATCGTACCCAAGCCATTCATCGGTGTAGAGTGCAGAGCCTTTATCAATGTGCTTTCTGACCAGAGGCCCAAGAGTGGCCTTGTCTCTCTCTGCTACAACGTGCGCTCTTACTTCGCCGCCACGCTCAAGCATCCCGACCACAACGGTTTTGCCCAGCACGCCATGAGGTCCGCGCATCAGGCTTCTACGTTTCTTGGCGTGCATGTTCCGGGCCTTACCGCCGATGAACGTTTCGTCTGCTTCGACGTGCCCTTGCATTTTTCGGACGTAGCTATCGGTCTGCATGGCCTTGCGGATTCTGTGAAGCATGAACCATGCGGTTTTCTGAGTCACTCCGATGGCTCTGTGAATCTCGTAACTGCTAATTCCATTCTTGCAGTTGGTAATCATCCACGTTGCCATCAACCACTTGTCCAGAGGAATCGGCGAGTCTTCCATGATCGTGCCGACCTTCACGGAGAATTGGCGCTTAGGGTGGATGCTCTTGCATTGCCACTTGCGCTGGTTCTTCAAAAACACAACATCCTTGCGGCCACAACTCGGACAGGTAACAACGCCATCAGGCCAGAGCCGCGCAACCATGTAATTCAGGCAATTATCTGGATTGCTGAAATAAACAATCGCTGCTTGCAGTGTTTTCGGTTCCATAGTGTTTCACGTCTTTCGATTACAGAACCAGAGTACAGCAAGCTGAATGATTTGTCAAGTATATTAGTGCCGATATTTGTTGCGGAATGGTGCTTTTCGATCCGTTTTGTTGCGGAACGGATGGCTAGCCCTTTTGGTTCGAAGGCCAGGATTTAACCGCAATGGACGCAATGGACGCGATGGACGACATGGACGGTTAAAACCATGCATCTGGCCGAAACATGCCCAGATTCCGTTTTTCTGCATAGGTGATTGAAAGATAAGGGAAATTACCCTGCGGAATCCCTTGCAGATGGGTTTTACGTTGCGCATTGGATGGTTATAACCAGCGGCTAGATTCTCGCAAACACACGCTTCCTTCAACTTCGCGCACGCTGCGTTTGGTTACGGCGCCGGACACACGTCCGCGGCTGCGTCTCAGGCCTATGTCCAGCGGGCCTGCGCACACTGCTGCGCAAGCCAAACATAAGGGGCCGAGCGCGAGCGAGAAACGTTTCGCTCTATCTCTATTCAGTTTTCAAAGATCACGACTACTACAGCAGCCCCGAGGGGCTCCATCTTCAGTAGAACATATATTTAATGATGTTGTCAATATTTATAAATTAATATCATCCATATGTTGTTAGTAGATGTGAGGGGCGGGTCCAACGGCATGGCTGGCCAACCCAACACCGGGCCCATTGGGGACCCCGGATCTCCGAAGCCCTATTTTGACGATGTCATTTTGATCCATGGTTTCATGTTTTTTCGCGGGCCACGACTGGCGGCGCGAAATGCCGCGGGGGTGATTCCGAAGCGCATGCGGAAACGCCGGGTGAAATGGCTTTGGTCGGCAAAGCCGGCTGCGGAGGCGATATGAGTAACTGAGTCATTGCCCTCACGCAGACGTTCCGCCGTCCAATCCAAACGTAAACCGCGAAGGTATTCGGCCGGCCCCATCCGAAACTGCCGGCAAAACTCGCGATTGAGGTGGTCAGGACTCACGTCCGCAATCCTGCTGAGACTCTCGACGGTAGGCCGCTCAAGAAATTGTGCATGCATGTAATCCACGACCCGACCTAACCAACGGGGAAGCCTCTGCCAGGGAGAACGCGATGACCGCGATGCCAAGACAAGCAGATCCAAGGACAGGCTTTCGATGGCCAAACAGGTGAGCTCATCCGGCCGCAAAAGCTCATGCCGGAGGCGCTTACCAATGAGAATGCCGGGAGTCCCAGTACGAACTTGGGATGCGGTTTCGAGAAGCGACTTGAATGCCTGCATGAGTGTGGGATTGACTGGATCAGGCTGAATGATGAGAACGTGGGCACCGCCAGAGCCAAAATCATTGCTGTGCGACTCTCCGGCGGGTTCGACATGGAGCATTCCGGGGACATTATCCAGACGCGCGCTTCCTAAAACCGAATTCCATCCTCCTGTCAGCGTAAGACCTACGACTGCCCGGTCATGATAGTGCCGCTCAAGTCTGTGGCCTGCGGGAAATAGGGCGTCTGTAATCAGCAAGGAACCGTATTCTGCAGTGCGGAATTGCGGGCTGCCAAGTGAGACTGGGGTGGCGCATTCCAAGATAGCCATGCTTCCGATTTTATAGCGGACCGCGACCTCGGAGATAGATTGAGACCGTCAATTTCGTAAGCCAAGCCGGCGACGCAATTCCTACGCCTCTGACAAAGGACGGGGGCGGGCAATCTTCGCCCTGGCAGATCCATTTTCAATAGCCGGCATGGTCGGTTTCGTTCTAATACATCTGAAACGTTCTATACAAAGATGTGCTGCCTGACATATAAAACGCTGGTTCACATCGGAACCAAGTTGATGATTGCATCTCAATTTGGAAAAACCGATGGAACGGTTGCGTGTTGGAAATTCGGGGCGACGGTTGTCGAACGAATGTGATCAGGGTACTTGTGGCTGGAGAAGATATTGGGGCGCGGCAGAGACTTCTGGAGCTTCTCCAAAGTGAACCGGACATCGCCGTGGTTGCTGTTTGTCAAAACGGCGGTGAAATCATCACCGAAGTAAGAGACAAGAGGCCCAACATGCTGTTTCTGGAGGTGGAAATACCCGGAATTGACAGCTTCGACGTCCTCGACCCGCTCGATCCTGAACAACGCCCGATCATTGTATTTACTACATCTTATGCGCATCATGCTGTAAAAGCATCGGGCATTCCAGCGCAGGGCTACCCTCCGAAACTGTTCCATGAGAGTCGCTTTCAACAAGCTCTCAAGCGAGTGCGCACGCAGATCAGCGCCAAGAGCGGCGCTGCCGACAGCGTGACTCATCAGAACAACGAAAGGATTCTTATCAGATCAGCAGGACGAATGCTGATTCTTCGGGTCAAAGAAATCGACTGGATTGAAGCGGCGGGGAATTATGTGCGTCTTCATGTTGGCGACCAGGTCCATAGGCTGCGTGGGAAAATCAGCACCATGGAAGAAAGACTCAACAACAATAAATTCGTTCGTATCCACAGGTCATTCATCGTGAATTCTGAACGTATCAGCGAAATCCAGCCTTGTGGCAACTGCGAATATCTGCTTGTTCTCACAGATGGCAAGAACCTATCGATAGGCCGCAGTTACTGGAATCAACGCAGCGGACTCTTAAAACTGATCAAGCCGCTGCGGGTAAGCTGACTGCTTTGTCTGTATCCTGGTCGGGTTCGCAATCAGGTCACCACCACTGGGCCACGCCGAAATCATGCGCGTCGGGGACCCGGCAATACCGTTCACTTAAAAGCCACTGACTGCCCTAGTGTTTCTAGAAATTGAGGCACCCTGAATAAGTGACTGCAACGGAGCCACCAGGAACTCCAGCAGTGGGCCCGACTGCTACTCCAGACGAATTAAATACAAGTTGTCCTCCGATGCCCGCCCCTGGTGGGAAGGCGGTGTTGAAACCTAAACCCACCGACCACCCACTCAAGAGCTCCGGTGCGTTTTGGGGCCATGGAGTGCTAGAGAAGGAATGTCCCGCAAGAAGTGGGCCTACGGCCGCATTATGCCCTGCGCCAGCACCGACTCCAACACCAGCACATAAGGTATGGGATTGTGGGTCATAGGCCAAGGAGCCCGCCGGCCCGACTCCGAGTTCGGGTTCCGGAGCAAGTGGAACGATCACGCTCAATACCCAAGGTTTAGTAACCAGATATTGGAGAAGATCTTTACCTGAATGGATCAAGCCTTCCAGCCAGTCTCTTCCTTGACTCAGGACGTCAGCGGCATTGGGGCCGGGATCGCGAGCCGTAACAGTAATGGTATCGTCCACAACGATAATGGTATCGTCTGTGTTGCCCGCAAGCGCCTCTGCGATCAGATCTGGAGGAATTCCCGACAGATCGTAGGGATCGTTTGAGGACGCTGGCTGTTGATCGCAAGTACCATTGTCGCCCCCCACGTCGCAGGGCTGGCTAGAGACGTCATCGAGTCCGCCAGGATCGACCAGATTTACAGGGTTGTTGAGGACATACGAGTATCCATTCCAGGTGAGAGGATTGCGAAGGTTGGGACCACCCACATCAGGCGTTAGAAAACGTCCCAGGTTGGGACTGGTGTCTCGCGCGTGCATGTAGTCGAGCAGAAAATTGGTGCCGGCTTCCCCAAGATAACGCTCGCTCCCGGCAAGTTTTATGCGTTCCGCGGGAACTTCTCCCCCGGTAATCGCTTCCTGTCCAAAGGGGAAGTAAATGTGATATCCGTCCTGGGTTCCACTCGAATTGGTTGTCAGGCGCACGGACCCCAGGTGGTCGACGTCGAGGTGACGCTGGTATCCGTTGCTCAGGATATCTGCCATGGCTGCATTACCGCGGTAGATCAAGTCGCGCCACCAACTAACAGCGCCACCCATAGTGGGAGGAGTGTTCCAGGTGCCCCACTGATAGGAAGGCACGTTAAATTCGCGACGAACTTTGCCGTCCAGTCCGCGCAGGCTCCAGCGTGCCAACAGCCCGCTGAGTCCGGGTATCCCAAGGCCGACTTGCCAGACCCTCTCGTCATCGGCGTCATACATAAAGAACCACTGCTCCTGGCCGCTCTGAAAGTGCTGCAGCTTGCTCTGATCTCCTTCATAGGAGTAGCTGGCGCCGTTCCACTGAATCAGATTTCCTCTGGTATTGTAGGCGGCAGCCTGGAGCTGATTGCTGGAGGAGTATGTGGGCAAATCGGGACTCGTACAATCTGAGGCACCTTGAATACCGAGAAGATTTCCAAAAGAGTCGTAGCAAAAGTACTGGCTGGAGGCGGCGAAGGCACTGGAATTGACGTTAGGATCCGTTTGCATATAAGCCGTCAAAACACGACTTACGCCGTCATAGGTGAAGCTGCTGTTGCCCATGGCCGAGATATTTCCCTGTCCGTCATAGGCATAATTGCCGCTGTTCCAGAGGGGGACACCCCCAGGGCCGCTGGCTGCGATGGAGAAGACCCGTGGCATATTGTTGGGATCCATGGCGTAAGTGGTCACCACTCCGTTGGCGTGCGTAACCTGATTGATGGTCCCATTGGGGTTGTATGTGATTCCTGGAGGGCCCAAAGTGTAGCCGGTGACATCAGTGAGCATGCCGTTGGTGTAGGCGTAAGAGACAGTCCGTGAGGGCGGAGGAGTGGAGCTGCCACTGCACGGCGCAAAGGAGGGTGCGCAGTTGGGGTAGGTTTCGTTATCCAGGTAGCCGAGCTGGTTCCAGACGAATGATTGATTAAATGCCTCCTGCGAGCTTCCGGTCTGTCCGTCGAAGGTGTGGAACAGGTTACGAGCAGAAATCCATCCGTTCGCCCCTGTATAGGTATAGGTGTAAGTAATTTTTGAGAAATGCTGGGTTGTACCCAGCACCGGGTGGTTGAAACGCGACGCCTGATAAACCTTGCCCATGCCATTCACTCCCTGGTCGTAGCTGAATTCCTTGAGACAAGTAAGGGAGGTGTTGGGACAAGGGGCTAACGGTGTACCACACTGTTGCGATCCCAGGCACACATTTGTGAGCCGCTCGGCAAGGTCATACCAGTAGCTATAGGCTTCGCCGTTCCCGAACATCTGGGTCACGAGATGGCCGCGGGAGTCGTGCCCGAAGTCCACGGAATTGCCCGAGGGGCTAATAGCAGTGATCTCCGGCTGCGTCTGAGATAAAAGGAATCCTCTGCCATCATAGCGGAAGGTGCGGGTTTGCTGGCCCTCTGCCCCAATGGTAGACGCCTGGGTCATGCGGCCTCCCGCATTGTAGGTATACCTTGTTGCCACGACCGCGCCGCGAGCCCCAGAGGGCTGATCCACTTCCACCAGTTGTCCGAAACGATCAAACTTCTCTTTGCTGCTGACCACTCCCGCACCCGCAACCGAGTAACTACGGGTGACCTGCTGAATGCCGCTATATTGATAGCTGGTGGTTTTTCCATCGGGTCCGGTTACGCTCGACACGCGTCCCAGTGGATCATATGTAAATCTCGTGGCTTGTGTGGTAGCACCCAGCTCGGATATCGAGAACCTACGGCCCAGAGCGTCGTAAGTGAAAGCGCGGGTGCTTGATGTACCGTTGGCCATATGAAGATCCGTCGCTTGCACGCGGCCAAGCAGATCAAAGTAGTGTCGAGCGAAGGTAAGTGGAGGAGAGGACAGGTTCGCGTTCGGGAACTGTTGAATCGTCAGCGTGGGCTGGGTGGATCCCGCGATCGCGCCCACATAGTTATATGCCGTCCAGGCTGTGTCACGGGGCTTTATAAAAGTGAGACGCCCGAGGACATCGTACTGGAAGTTAGTTTGGATTCCAGCCGTATCGCGGCTGGATTGGGGCAGACCCGTGTTCAGGTCAATGGTGCGATCTACAGACAAGAAGCCAGCGCCGCGGTATTGGGTGAAACGCAAAGCTCCGTTCTGGTAGGTGTGATTGACGATGTATTCAGCACCCTGTGCCGGCGACTGGCATCCGAGACTGAAACTCTGGGATGCGGGTTCACGATCACCGCCGAAGTCGGCTTCGGTGGCCACGTTACCGTTCCCATCCGGGATAAATAAGCGGAAAAGATCATTGCCGCCGGTTCCGGCAAATATCCGCTGGGCACACAAGAAGCCGGTATTGGTGTCGTAAACGAAGGACTGCTTGAAGGTGGTTGTATTGTCCGCTGTAGATGTGTAATCCAACGTAATCAACACCCAGGGCCCACTGGCCGAGGGCGGCTGATAGCCCGATGGAGGGTTATTGTTGGGCGCGGAATAAGTGGCCAGGGATGGGTTGTAATGGGTGACGATGTTACGGACCGCGCTGTCCGGCTGTCCAGCGGATTCGAAGCCAGTTCCGTAAGTCTGGCGGAAGCGATAATGTCCTACGCCGTCAAAATCTGAATCGGTATGACCGACCTGGGTCGAATCGGCATAGACGGTTGTTTGCTGTGCCATGCGGCCATTGTCGTTGCCGGCATCGGGCAGGGCGCCAGGAGGCACAACCTGATCACGCTCGAAACGTACATACTTTCGGTATACAAGGTTGCCGAGGGAATCAAAGTACTCTTCCGACAGAAACAAGTTTCCTAAAGTGCTGTTAGGAGTGTTGCTGTTGGGGGTGTATTGCCGGCCATAGTCATAGATTCCATTTCCGCTGGGATTGTCGACCAGCGAGACGGAAAAATAACGCTTGGTCACGTTTCCCAGAGGATCAGTCACGGTATTAACCACCTCACCCGGGGGCGGGTTCACCGGTCCGGTCACGTGGCTTTGATAAGTCCAGGTGTGTGCGCCGGTTTGATCCAGCACTACGCGAGTAACGACACCGGCATTTTTGCTGCGGGCGGGTCTGACTCCCGCCGATTGTGCAGGAAAACTATAGGAGCCGTAAGCCCACTGTATCGCGCCACCGGTGGGTAGCTGCAAGGTGTTCAGCGAGCCGGAAAAATCCTGGCCGGTTTCGGCGCCGTAAGGCGCGCTGTAGCAGTTCTTGGCCACTCCCGGCGCAGGATCGCCGCCGAAGTTACTGCTGGTACAGGAGACGGTACCGTTAACATTCAACTGGTAAATAAATGAGCCATTGGCGCCGAAGGCGACGGTCTGAGGCGAAGAGGAAACACAGTTTGCGTACTCATCCGCACACCACAGATAGCCAACAGGCGGGCCCGAGGGCAAGGCAGAGCTAGGACGGATGTAACATGCCTTTTGGACTCCAACCATGGGATCGCCAAACACGGTATTGCTGCACAATTGACTGTTGCTTACCTTAGTGATCAGCCGGAAGATGTCGTTGGTGCCATAGGCGAAATCCATGGTTTGTCCACTGAAGCTGCAGGTCTGGCCTTCGGCGCCGCAGAGAATGTAGTCCGAAGGGCCGGGTCCGGCGGTGCTGCCGGCGCCACTGTCTTTCATGTAGCACGCCTTGCTGACTCCGGGCGCCGGATCACCAAACGGGTTCACGGAACAGAACACTAAATCGTGGACATTGGCCAGGATTCTGAAAGTCCCGTTAGCGCCGTATGCAACATCCTTGGTAGCTCCCGGAAAATTACAGAACTGGCCATCACTCGCACACAGGACGTAACCTGCAGGCAACGCACCGACCGACCCGGCTGATGCCGTCAGATCCTGATCGTGCCATGCGGTGTTTACAGAGAGTTCATGGGCGTGGTGATCAGCACCGACGAAATCTATTCGCATCAAGTTGTGAATAGAATCGACCACGTTGGCGATCCCGCTGGCTGATGCGGCATTCATGTCTCCCGCAGCTACGGTGAGATCGTAGTCGTGCCAAGCACCGCCTGAGATCAGGAGCTGATGTACGTGCTGATCGCTAGCGATGTAGTTGATTCTCAGCAAGGTTGGACTATTGCTGGTATCGATCAAGTTGGCGATGCCGGCGCCTGCGGCGGCATTGGGGGCCCCGGTGGCCGCCGTAAGATCGAAATCATGCCAACCGCCTGAGGTATAAAGCTGATGGAGATGCAGGTCGGCCCCCACGTAGTTGGTTCGCATGACGTTCTGAACCGTATCGAAGATGCTGGCCACGATGGTGCCCGTGGCGGCATTGGGCCCACCTGCCGAAGCGGTAAGATCCCAATGGTGCCAACCGTTCAGAAGATAGATTTCGTGTATGTGCTGATCTGCCCCCACATAGTGGATTCTCAGCACGTTTTGGCTGGTATCGATGGCATTGGCAATTCCGGCGCCCGACGCGGCATTGGTGGCTCCTGTGATCGCAGCAAGATCGGCATCGTGCCAACCGTTCGAAAGATACAACTGATGTACGTGTTGGTCGGCGCCGATGTAGCTCACACGCATCACGTTTTGAATGGTGTCGAAAATACTAGCGATGCCAGCACCCGAGGCGACATTGGGGCCTCCCCCAGCCGCCGTAAGATCGGCATCGTGCCAACCGTTCAAAAGACTGATTTCATGAATGTGCTGATCAGTCCCGACATAGTCGATCCTCATTACGTTCTGACTAGAACTCATCTCATAAATGGTTTTCTAACTCGGCGGGTGGAAGCCCCGGACTTTTAGTCCGGGGAGCGGGTTCTTTAGAACCCGCGAAAATAGCGTCTTCCACACAACTCCGGGCTTTAGCCCCGGGCCCCGAAAACT
>DATDGH010000534.1:0-7423 GCA_036522215.1 Candidatus Angelobacter sp.
CTCGCAGCAGAGAGGTCCTGGTTCTTGGCATCGCAACGTTCTGAACTCAAGGCGGAAGTGATTGCGCTCAAGCGCAAGCGCATTGTAGAGGCGGCCCAACGCCTGTTCTATGAAAAAGGGTATGAACGGACCACTCTGGACGACATCGCCGAGCGCCTTCACGTGACCAAGCCCTTCATCTATTCCTATTACAAGAACAAAAATGAGCTGTTGCATGAGATTGCGCAGCAATGCATTGATGAATGTCTGGCAGCCCAGTCGCGCATCCTGGCCAGCAAGGTCTCCATCGGGGAGAAGCTGGGAAGGATCATCGAGGAAGTGGCGGAGATCATCATCAACAACCAGGAAAATACGATTATTTATCTGCGTGAAGAGATGAACCTTGACTGGCATGTGGCCCAGAAAATCCGCGAGCAGAGGAACGAATTTGACCACCGCAACATGAAGTTGCTGCGCGACGGCGCGCGCTCAGGAACATTGAAAGTAGTGGATGAGCGAGTCACCGCGCGCTGTATCGGCGGGATCCTGGTGTGGTGTGCGTTGTGGTATCGCGACCTCGGCGTGCTCTCGGCGGAAGCCATCGCGCGCCTGGTCAGCCAAAACGTCATGAGCATGGTCTCCTGCGTGGGCAAAAAACCGCGATCCAGGTAAACACCCAGCGCTTTCGGCCACATATCAAGATCATTGCAAAGCATTTTTATAGTAGGTGTAGACCGACCTCTTTCAACCATGCCAACGATGCGGCAAACCCTCAGCCTAAGAGGTTTGCGGCTGAATGAGTGTTTCTTCCGATGACCGGGGTCCCCCCGGGGTCCCCGACGCGCGCTTCGCGTGGCGGGGTGGTGGTGACCCGATGCACCGATGACCCGATGCACCGATGCACCGATGACCCGATTAGTTACGCCCTCGGCGTAGCGACAACGTACGTAATGTTAAGCATCGATAAGAATTGCAAACCTGAGGGAAGTCCTGCTTCCAGGTTGCAATAGTCAAACTACAATACCGTGGTCAGCGCGGTCTGCGCCAAGATTCAGTCTGGAGTATCCAAATGAGTTGCCGATCCGTTGCAGCCAATCTCTTTTTGGTTCTTGCCTGTTTAACGTTTTCTTCCGCTCAGGACCAGCCCTCGCAAGGGAAACAACCGGAGCCCAGCACGGTGCTGAAGAGCACAACTCGCCTGGTAGTAGTGGATGTGGTTGCCACCAACTCTAAAGGAAAACCGGTTTTTGATCTGGGTATTCACGACTTCAAATTGCTGGAGAACGGAAAGGACCAGGAGATTCGCGTCTTTGATTTTCAAAAACCCGGCGATCAGCAACCATCCGGCGAACTCTCTGCCGCTCACCCCGCGCCCGCGGCAAAACTGGCGGCAAACGTCTTTACCAATGCGCCAGCCTACAAGCACAGCAGCGCTCTGAATGTGGTCCTGCTTGACAGTTTGAACACGGCAAATCCCCGGCAGGCTTTTGCGCACGACGAATTGCAGCGATTCCTGGAGAAATTCACACCCAGCGGCCCGGTCGCCATTTACATCCTCGGCGGCTCACTTCGTCTGGTTCAAGACTTCACCGATGATCCCAGGATGTTGACCACTGCAGCCTTACGGCTGGATGTGAAAGGATCTGCCCTGCTGGACAACAAGACCGGAGGGCCGCCCGTAGTCATGCCGGCGATCGCTGGAAACCCGCTCGACGGGGCCCTGCGCGGCAAGGAGGAGGAGAGCAGGAACTTCTCTACCCTGGAGCAAATTGAAATCACTTTTGCCGCTCTCAATTCCATTGCGCGCTCTCTTGCCGCCTATCCCGGACGCAAGAATCTCATCTGGATCTCGGATGGATTTCCTTTCTACATTAATCCGCGCTCTGCTTCGGAGAGCTACTCGAAAACTTTCGGTCGGCAGATTTCGGCCACGGACAATGTGCTGATGAACTCACAGGTCGCCATCTATCCCGTGGATGCCCACGCTATACAGGTGATCTCTTTTGACGACATTGGAATCGGCAAGCTTAGCGATCTCGGTGTCAATGCCATAACGGGCGGATCCCAGGCACTGCAGTTCATGAGTAAGGATTTCAATGAGCGGCTGGCAGTACATTCCACCATGAATGACCTGGCGGAACAAACCGGCGGTGAGGCGTTTTACAACAGCAATAGCATTGAATCGGCCCTGCGCCAGGGTCTGAGCGATGGCTCAACCTACTACACCCTGGGGTATTACCCGCAGGACAAACACTGGGATGGCAAGTTCCGCAAGATTGAAGTCAAGGCCGCTCGCCCTGGAATCAAACTTCGCTATCGACTGGGATACTACGCGGTAGAACCGGGAGCGCTCCATGGTGGCCCCGGACTGCGCGAAGCCGCTCTGCAGCAGGCCATTGATGTGAACTCACCGGTTTCCGGTGGGCTCCAGTTTCGCGCCGCAGTGATCCAACCCTCAGAGAAGACGAAGAACAAACTTTTGGTGAACTTTGGCATCGATCCCCGGGCCATCAGCTTTGAGAAGGACAAGGGTGGCCTCTGGCATGCCTCAGTCGAATGTGCAGTGGAAGCTTATTCCTCCAAAGGCAAAGTGAAATCAGAGGCCAGCACCATGAATGCCGCTTTGCAGCCGGATGCCTTCGCCCACGTCCAGCAAACATTCTTCCCTTGTCAGCAGGCTTTGGATTTGCCTCCGGGAACTTACAGATTGCGGCTGGGCGTAGTGGATAATCGTACCGGACTCTTAGGAACTGCAAACGCCACAGCCACCATCCCAGACACAATTGCTGCGGCGCCTGCGCCTGAATGAAGCGGCAGCCTAAACCCTATTCGTATCGCAGCGCCACCATAGGATCCACGCGCGAGGCCCTGCGAGCAGGAATGTATCCAGCCACGGTCGTCACTGCCGCAATTGTCAGCGTGGCCAAGAGCAGAGTAGTGGGATTATGAGCCGTAAGGCCGTAAAGCTGGCTCTTTAAGGCCATCGTCGCAAACCATGCCAGCGCAAAACCAACCGTTAACCCAACCAACACCACCGTGAGTGTCTCCCGTAGCACCATACCCAGGATATTCTCGCGCTTTGCTCCCAGCGCCATGCGCACGCCGATTTCGTTGGTCCGGCGAGCCACCGCATAAGCCATGGTTCCATACAAACCAACACATGCCAGAATCAAAGCCAGCGAACCGAAAGAGGTGCTCAAACTGGCAAACGCGCGTTGCAGTGTCAATGCATCATCAAGAACTTTGGTCTCGGTGCGGATATCGACTAAGGGAACATTCTTATCCAGCGCCTGTGCCTCTTGTTGGACGCCACGCATCACCTGACTTGTATCCCCCGCAGCTCGAACCTCGAAGGTCATGAAATTCAAGATTGAGGGACGTTGCTGGTAGGGCAGGTAGATGGTGGAAGAAAAGTCATCCTGGATTTGGCCATATTTGACGTTGCCGGCTACGCCGACGATCTCATAAAGGTTGGGAGTCTTCAATCCGCCCAGGTTAATTTGATGGCCGATTGGGTTTTGGCCGTGAAAATAATCTTTCACCAGTCGCTGGTTTACCACCATGACGTGCGGAGCAGACTGGTCATCTTGTGGCCCAATCGGCCTGCCCACGAACACCGGGATGCCAAAAGTATTGAAATAGTCCGGACCCACGGTGTGAACTCGCATGGAGACACGCTGCCCGGGTTGCGTGTAGCCGGGAATGGTTCCATTCGTGGTGTGCATTCCTTCGGCAACCGGCCCGCGCTGCGAGAAACTTACACAGCGCACGCCCGGAATCGACTGGATGCGGCGCTGCAACTCGAGATAAAAGCTGGAAAGCGATGCGTCTTTGTAGCCATTCAATCCAGGACGCACAGTGAACAGCAACAGATTCTGCCGGTCAAAGCCAAGCTCCACATCTTGCAGTTTCTTGAGTGTGCCCAGGAAAAGACCGGCCGTGATGAGCAGGAGCAGACACAGCGCAACCTGTCCACCGGCCAGGAGCTTGCCCGAGAAGAATCTGTTTCCGTCGCGGCCGGAAGTGGATCTGCTCTGTTTCAGTGAGCCCAGCAAGTCAACCCGGGTTGCGCGGAAAGCAGGCGCTAATCCGAAGAGCGCTCCGCTCAGCAGCGACGCTCCCGCCGCAAACCAGAGAAGATGAGAGTTGAGGTGGAGTTCCAGTCCGTACATCTGCTTGTCCCCGCCCAGAAGACGGACCAGAAGCGACTGCGCCCAAAGCGCAAACAGCAAACCGGCAATGCCGCCAAGAATGGCGAGCAATCCGCTCTCTGTAAGCAACTGCCGCATCAGCCGCCAACGGCTGGCGCCCAGACTGAGCCGCACTGCGATTTCTCGCCGCCGCGCCGTAGCCCGCGTCAGCAGCAGACCGGCAACATTGGCGCAGGCGATCAGCAGTACCAGCGCGACCATGGCCATCAATAGAAACAAAGGCCCGGATGCTCCCTCGCGCACATTGGGAGTTCCTTGCTGCAATGAAAATATTCGCAGCCGGGGCACTCCAGCATCTGGCATCTTGGTCGCACTGGGAAGCTTGATGCTTTCGTCGAACAGGACAGCGTTTTCCGCTTGTGCCTGGGACGCGCTGATTCCGGGCTTTAGCCGGCCAGCGATGGTCAGCCACCAGGTCTTGGGGTCCTTGAGGAGAGGAAGCCCGTTGTTGTCATAGCCCAAACGTGTCCACTGCCAGGAATACCAGCTCAAGGGCACCCAAAGATCAGGAGAAAACCCTGGCTCAAGGCCAAAGAATTGCCGTGGCGCCACGCCAACGATGGTTACCGGATTTCCATTCACCATAATTGCTTTATCAATGATTGAGCGGTCCTGGCCCAGCTTCAGCTTCCAGAAATTGAAAGAGACCACCGCTACCGGAGGGGCATTTTCCTGATCGTCTGCCGGCTGGATGGTCCGGCCGAGCATGGCTGAAACCGCAACTCCGTCAAAAAAATTTCCGGAAACGCCCTGCATGATCGCGTCCTCCGCGCGGCCATTGAGCCCCAGGTTGACGTGGTCACCCTGGTTCCCGATAAATGCAAAAGCAGAGGAGAAGCTCTGGGCCTGGTCGCGAAGCTGTTGATACGAGTGATAGGAAAAGGACGCACTTCTCTGCAAGCCGGTGCCTGGATCCAGGCCGCCACCTCCCTCAAGGTCAGTCACGAAGTCTTGGGGGAAATCCTTGGACTGCCACTGGAGCATAACCAGTTGCTGCGGATCTTTCAGGGGCAGCAGGCGCAGCATGACGGCATCAATCGCGCTGAAGATAGCCGTATTGGCCCCGATGCCGAGCGCCAGCAAAACCACAACTGTAACTGCGAATCCGGGATTGCGCCGCAGCATGCGCAGTCCATAGCGCAGGTCTTGGACAAGAGTCTCGATGAATCTGAGTCCGTTGGTTTCGCGATAGGTTTCCTTCATTTGCTCCACGCCGCCGAATTCGCGCCGGGCGGCGTCGTGGGCCTCCGTAGCCGTCATTCCCTTGCGCCGGTTTTCTTCTTCCAGCATCTCCAGGTGAGCGCGGATCTCATCGTTCAGCTCTCGGTCTGCCTGTTTCCGGGTGAAGAACCCGCTCAGACGCGCAAATACGATTCGCAGCCAGGTCATCTCAGACTCCTTCCGCCCCGCGCAGCAGGCGTCCGATGATATTCACCATGCGCTCCCAGCTTTCAGTTTCGCTGGCCAGTTGCTTTTGGCCGGCTTTGGTCAGGAAGTAATAGCGGGCCCGGCGGTTGTTTTCGGAGACGCCCCATTTGCAGCCGATCCAGCCCTTCTGCTTGAGGCGCAGCAACCCCGGGTAGAGCGTGCCCTGGTTGAGTTGAAGAAGATCGTGGGAAACCTGCTCGATCCGCCGTGCAATGCCGTAACCATGCAGCGGCCCCATGGCCTCAAGCGTCTTGAGCACCATCAGGTCGAGCGTTCCTTGCAGCAATTCTGCTTTAGGAGACATCCCTTGTTCCCTCCTGTTGATATTCAACATGAGGATACGCATGCTCCTGTTGGATGTCAAATGGAGGTGTTTGTAAGTTTGTCTCCTTTGCCATCGTCCATACTCCTGTGGGCTGCCCGGCGGGCGCCTGGTGGCCTCAGTTCGAAGAGGGTGGTCGTGCCCGAATGTTGGCCTCGTCGTTGCGCTCATTAACTCCAAACGCTCTGCTGTCCCGAAGCGCCCGTAAAGCGCACGCGCGCGTCTTAACCCGGGGCCCCCAACACGCGCGGTTCTTGTTTTGGCGCGTGGTGGGGTGGTCGTCAGCGCGTGCGTAGGCCGAGGGAACTGCCCCGCCCAAGTCTCGCTTCCACTGCTCGGATCGCTCGGCAGCGCCCCGTGGGCCTTCGTGGTGTTCGCAGCGATGATCTTCCTGACCTGGGGCGAGATTTTCAGCCTGTTCCCATCGACCTGCACCGACACGTTCGGGCCGAAATTCGCCACCGTGAACCTTGGCATGCTCTACACGGCGAAAGGCACGTCGGCCTTTCTCACGCCCGTTGCCAACCTCGTCACCAAGGCAACCGGAAGCTGGCAGGCAGTCTTTCTGATCGCCACAGTGATGAACCTAGTCGTGGTGGGTCTAGCCTTGTTCGTGCTGCGGCCGCTGCGGCAGCGGGTGGTAACCGGGACCTGAACGGGACCGCGGGCGGCCCGCCCGCTCTTTGCGAGAAGGAGACGGAAAGAAGCGGGCGGGACGCCCGCGGTGCCGTAAACCTAGTGTTCGATTGGACATCTGGTATAATGTATTATACAGAGTTGCCGATTGGCGGCTTTGACCATGAACAGTTCCAGAACCCGAACTGCAGCGCAGCCCGCGCGGATCGCGGTAGCGCAGCTTGAGGACACCTCGACCTTCGCGGATCGCGCCTATGCGGCGCTCAAGGAGGTCATCCTCTCGCTCGACGTCTACGCGCAACCGCACGAGGTGCGGCTCGACGAGCGGGCGCTCGCGAGCGACCTCGGCATCAGCCGCACGCCGGTGCGCGAGGCGATGGCGCAGCTCGAGCGCGACGGTTTCGTGCGCTCGGTGCCGCGCCGCGGCATCTATGTGGTGCGCAAGACCAAGGCCGAGGTGATCGAGCTCATCACCGCCTGGGCGGCGCTCGAGAGCATGGCGGCGCGGCTCATCACCGAGCAGGCCTCCGACGCCGAGATTGCGACTTTGCGCGCCATGTTCGCGACCTTCGAGAACGGCCGGCTGCACGCCAAGCTCGACGAATATTCCGAGGTCAATATCGAGTTCCACCAGGCCATCATCCGCATGAGCCACAACCGCGTGCTCATCGATCTGGCGGAGAATTTGTTCACCCATATGCGGATGATCCGGCGCAAGACCATCGGCGAAAGCGACCGCGCGGACCGTTCGATCCGCGACCACATGAACATCATCCAGGCGATCGAGGTACGCGATACCGGGCGGGCCGAGGCTCTCGTTCGCGACCATGCCCTGGGGCTTGCCGAC
>DATDGH010000535.1:0-2667 GCA_036522215.1 Candidatus Angelobacter sp.
CCGGCTGAGGCCAGCATGGGTTTGAACGACAGGCCGGGACAGGCTGGGACGGCGGTCGGCTTGCTCATAACCCAGAGGTCGAGGGTTCAAATCCCTCCCCCGCTCAAGGGCGAAGCCCTTGGCTAGTTAGGCGCGAATGAACGCGAATCTGCAAAGATAGAGCCCGCCAGGTTCATTCGTGTAAAATAAAGGTCTCCACACGCGGTGGGTATAGTTCAGTGGCAGAACGCCAGACTGTGGCTCTGGATGTCGTGGGTTCGACCCCCACTACCCACCCCAATCCTCTCCGTGACCGTTCTAGTTGAGCTATTCAGTTTTCACGACGCCCGGACCCTCAGTGTTGCTCCGATCGTTTTGTTCCCTGCTGGTGTCGACGGAACCGATGAAGCAAGCGACTAGCGGCCGTAATCAGCAGGAAGAAAACAAGAAAGTAGTAGACGGCGTTAAGGCCCTGGCTAATTAATATCAGCTTGAAAAGTCCCAGGGTTTCGCTAGTCGAAGGCGGAAAATGTGCAGTGAGGTACCATCCTGGTATTGTCAGCCAACCGACAAAGAGTGGCATATCAAATTCCAGCATCGCGCCTGAAATGAAACCCAGAAGGATAGCCAGAATTGCGGCAACGACGAACCGGAATACTGTTCTGCGGCGATTATTCATGCTTATCATTTGGGCATGTTTATTTTCTAGACTGATCGTGGGGCACCGTGCAGGTGGCGCTTGAGTTTGCCACGTTGCCAGCCAGATCGCTCGCTGCAGCCGTGATTGTGTAGACACGCCCTGTACCGTTGCCAGACCTTTCAGCCTTCAACTGGACCGTTTGCGGTTGAAGGGGGCTGCCTGACACTAAAAATTCAGGCTGGTCGCCGTCAGGCTCGTTGCTCGAAACATTGACGTTGAACGTTGCTAGTCCCGAAGGCGCGCCGGTCGCGCCTATGGTACCCACCTGCACCAGCTTGTGGTTTGGAGGCCATAGAGAACATCCGGACGGCATGCCAGTAATGACGGGAGGAGTTTTGTCGATATTAATTCCAGCGATGGTGGCCGAAGCTACGTTGTCGGCGACGTCCTGACAGGTGCCCGTGACTTGCTGGTTGGCGCCATCGTTGGAAAGAACTATGGTCCCTGGCAACCCACCATTCGAAGCTATTCCGGAAAGTGCATCCGTACAGGTGAAGCTCACCGTGACGTTGGTATTGTTCCAGCCGTTCGCGTTCGCAGCGGGCATAGGTGAAGCGAGAAGCACCGGCGGGGTCTTGTCCAACTGGACGGTAATGGGCTTAATCTTGTCCATGCTGCCGGCGGTGGTGACCGAATAGTAGTCGAGCGTGGTGACACCTTCGGCAGAGACGGTCACGGTCGCAGTGCTGCCGGGAAACACGTTCCTGAACTTCTGCGCTCCGCTCAAATTAACGATGATCTGCTTAATTTCGCTGCCGCCATGCTGCGCGGTTGCGTTGAAGGTAACTGTCACGTCGGAATTGTTCCAGCCGGCGGCGTTAGGCTGAGGGGAGACGACAGCCGTGGTGTGCGGAGGCAGGAACTCGGGTGCAAGAGGCGGCCTTGGGGCATCGACAATTACATCCACGGTTGTTTGCAAGCCTCCGTTCGCCGCAGTAACTGTAGTGGAGCCCAGAGAAAGTGCCGTCACCTCTCCCTCACTGCCCACCATAGCAATGCTCGCATCCTGGGACTGGAAGCTTGTATGAGTTGAACGAGACACGTTCGCCTTTGAACCATCGCTGAATGTGGCGACTACGTCGATATCCAGTTTATCCCCGGGATTGAGGCGCAACGAGGTTGATATTGTCTTCAAGCTGATGATGGGGAGAGGGTTCTCCACGGAGATGGTGACCGGTTGGGATTCCGCCAGGTCATCTACTTTCGGAGAGGTCCCCGAGGCGGTAATTTTATAGGGGCCAATGGGTGTGTTTGCTGGAATGGTTAACGAGAACTGGCCGGAGGCATCAGGCTCCCCTGCAAAACCATTGGGAGACTGGATATCCATGGTGACAGCAATATTTAAGACCGAGGGATCAGCCACGACAGAAACGAGTACGGTTTGCCCTGGATAAAAAATCGTGCCGCTCGCTGGCGCAGTGATTTGCAGCAGCGGTTGGCTTTGTGACAAAGCCATGGTCGTGCCGACAAGAATGCAAAGAACAGCGCAACGCAAATTCACAAGTTACTCCCAAAATCCTATTAGTAAAGAGCTCTGCCGTCTTAAATTTTGGCAATTTTGGCATTTTTGGCAATCCTCAATAGGTCCAGCCCCTTGGTGACCTGATGGTGAGGCCTCAATGCTGGCGTTCACGCTGTTGTCGTAACCCTGAAACAAACGCATGGCGCCACCGCCCTCGGCGGTGGGAAATCGCGTCCCAGGCGCGCGGGTTTGTGCAGTTGTCTGTCACGGCGCAAACAGGAAGTAGCCACAGAACAGCAGCGCCAAGAGCAGGAGTCAGAAGAAGAGGAGTAGGAATCGGAGGATTGGCAACGGTGCTTGATACTTCACCCCGCCAAAGACGGCGGGGTTTTTATGGTCCCGGCTTTTTTTGTTCCTCTGCTTTAACAGTAAAGGTTTTTGTTTTTTCTTCATATGTGACAGACTTGCCATTGCTGTCTTTAACTACGATCTTAAAATTAAATGTAGTGTCCCTGTCCTTTGGAAT
>DATDGH010000536.1:0-1840 GCA_036522215.1 Candidatus Angelobacter sp.
GTGGGCAGAGCGGGCCGTGCGAGCCGTCGCCAGTGCCTTTCCCAATGTTAAATATGAAACATGGTCAGAATGCGCACGCCTGCTGCCACACGCGCGAGTGTGCGTCGAGTTGATCGAGCAATGGAAGATGACCTTTGCAGAGGCGGCACGATTACTGAATCAAACAGGCTGGTACCTACGAGAGCGTGTACAATATGCCGAAGCGGAACCGCTCATTCAACGAGCACTAAAGATGAATGAACAAGTGTTGGGCCTTGAAGACGCTGCTGTTGCATATAGTCTCAACAACCTGGCGGAGCTCTACCGAGTCCAGGGCAAGTACGAGCAAGCCGAGCCGCTCTTCCAGCGGGCCTCGGCGGTCTATGAGAAGGTACTAGTACATTGAGGCTTTAGAAAATCCATGATAAGATAGGAGGAAAAAAGCGAGGGAGAACAGCCCATGCCGAAACGAGCCACCCAGGTGGTGCTGAGTGAGAAAGAGCAGGAAGCGTTAATGCGGATCAGCAGGCGCTATCGCAGCGAACAGCAAGTGGCACAGCGAGCACGTATCATCCTAGCCGCAGCGCAAGGACAGTCCAATGCGCAGATTGCGCGCGAGTTGGCGATCAATGTGGACACCGCGCGCCTGTGGCGTGATCGCTGGGTCGGCTTGCAGGGGATCGACCTGGAGACGCTGAGCATCACTGAGCGCTTGCAAGACGCCCCGCGACCGGGGAAGAAGCCCCAGATCACGATGGAACAACGCTGCCAGATGGCGGCGTTGGCCTGTGAGCATCCCAAGAAAGCCGGACGGCCGATCAGCCAATGGACGGGGCGCGAAATCGCCGACGAAGTGATGGCGCGAGGCATCGTCCAGCAGATTTCTCCACGGCATGCCGCACGGCTGCTGAAAAAAGGGGGCTCCAACCGCACCGCTTCCGCTACTGGCTCACGACTGTCCCAGATGCGCAGCGCGACGAGAAAATTGTCGAGGGGTGTGGGCTCTACGCGACGGCCGCCCAACGGGCCAAGGCAGGAGAACGCACCATCAGCTCGGATGAGTTGACCGGGGTGCAAGCCCTGGAGCGCAAACATCCGGACTTGCCCATGCAAGCAGGCCATGTCCTGCGCCGTGAGTTCGAGTATATCCGGCATGGCACGCTCTCCTGGTTTATCAATTTCGATGTCGTCACGGGACACATCGTCTTGCCATCGTGGGGGCCGACCCGCACCCAGGAGGATGCCTTAGCGCATTTCCAGCGACTCATTGCCAGCGATCCCGCCGCCACGCGCTGGCGCATCATCGTCGACAACCTGAATATCCATCAATCCGAAGCGCTGGTGCGCTGGATTGCCGAGCGGGAAGGCATCGCGCCGGAGACGCTGGGTGTCAAAGGCAAAAGCGGGATTCTCCAGTCGATGGAAAGCCGTGCGGCGTTTTTGCATGACCCGACGCACTCCGTCGTGTTCTCCTCCACCCCGAAACATGCGTCCTGGATGAACCAGGTCGAGATCTGGCTGAGTATTCTGGTGCGCAAGCTGCTCAAACGCGGCAATTTTCTGTCACTCGACGACTGACGTGACCAGATTTTGCCCTTCATTGCCTCTTACAATCACACGATGGCCAAACCTCTCAAGTGGACGTATAAGGGACTTACTTAATCGTGGAGCTTTTTATGCCTCAGTGTACTAGCCTGATTCCTGAAATACTGGAGCGTCTGGGTCCGCACACGCTAACACCTGACCACCAGCGCGCGGTACAAAAATATGTCCAGCACATGCATGAACTGAGTGGGAGACCATACGGTGCGGTTTATGAGAGCCGCAAAGCTGCGTTTGGAGTTGCCAGGTATGCTGATAT
>DATDGH010000537.1:0-4535 GCA_036522215.1 Candidatus Angelobacter sp.
GTAGGATCAAAGCTTAGGGCGAAACCGAACGAACTGCCGGTGGCAAATGGCGAGCCGGGAACCTCCGCTAAGGAACCATCCGAGTTGATGGCAAAGACGCTCAGTTCCTCATCGCTGGCGCCGTTAAGGACAACCAGAAAATGGCCAGAGGGATCCACCACCAATGACTGGAAGCCGTTGGCGAAGGCATTCGGCAACTGGGCGACCGCAGTTCCGGCATCAGTGAGGTTACCATTGCCGGCTACATTGAGTAGTTCAATCGCCGGAGGCTGGAAGCCCTGGTTCGGGTTTCCGCTCTGTATGGCTGCATAGGCAAACGGCGCCACCGGATTTCTGGCAAAGCCCCAGATTGCGCCTTGCTGCTGCGCTACTGTGATGGTGCCCAGGAGCGAAGGCGTGCCGTGGTTCAGCGCAAACGACACGAGGTCCGACTGAAACACGCCATACAGATTGTTGCCATTCGGACTGGCGATGAGGTCGCGGATCGTCTCATTGCCGTCCACGATGCCAAAATCTATTGCATGGACCAGCGCGACCGAACCTGTGTTTACATTGGCCTTGTACTGAAAAATCCTGCCAACGGCGGGTGATGGCACGTTTTCGATGTAGACGAACCCCTGGGCGGTGACAAGTGCGCCGGAAGTGTTCGTGCTGTTCAGAATGATTGGGGATCCTGGAACTTCAACGAGCTTGCCGACGGCCCGGTCAAGCCTGAATCCTGCCAGTCCACCGCCATTACTCCGGACGCCCGCATAAACAAACTCCGGTCCAGGAGAACTGGCGTTGGCTGCTGCGGCGCTCGCTGCCTCGTTCTGTGCAAAGAGATTGAGAGTCAAGACCAAAATCGTAAGAAGCAGAATTTTGATTTTCATAGACAGCTATACCTTTCAAAAAAACAGATTTCTGAGAAGCTGTTGGGTAGTAAAGCAACCCGGATGCCACAGTCAGCAGAAGCACCGCCGCTTTCAAGTCCCCCCTGAAGGGACTCAGAATGAGCACTCTTATTCCACAATTGGGAATGTAAATGAATCTGATTTGTTTCTTCTTTTGAATCTGTCTCTGGCGTTCTACAACGTGGGCACAGCCCCAGGAATAATGACTATAATTCACTCATGCCCAAGGAACCCAAGTGCCAGGAATTCATCTATGTCGATTGGTTCGATCTCAACAATCCCGACAAAATGCCACACAGCGAATGGGGCGAACTGAAATGTAACGGGAAGTGCGACGACGGATCGCAATGCAAGCCGCATTGCAAGGAATTTGACATCCCCGGAGATGGCCTGATCAAGAAAGAGTGGTGCGCATGTCCTGAATCTGCCAAAGAGCCGGAGCACTGTCACGGGGTCCGGGAGACCTATCGAAGTGGGGGGAAAGTGATCGTCAAGTTCAACTGTCATGGCGACTGCCCCGCCAAAGAAACGGATGAGTGCAAAGAAGTGCATCGCCAAGTCGACGACACGCCGCCTGGAGTAGATCGGCGATATGTTGTCACCTGCGAATGTCTCCAACGAAAGTCCGCGGCCCCGAAAAAAGAGTGACGCTTACGGATTACTAAAACCAATCCTGAGCACCGGGTTGTATGCGACACCACATGGCGGCGACGAGCAACAGGACCTTCTCTTTGGCCCGCGTAAAGGGAAGCCGTCCCAAATCAGTTCATCTTCGGTGCCTCCAGTCCCCCAACTGGAAGGGCACTATCTATCTTGCAGCCGTCAAAAAGCGTTACGACATTTAATCCACTGGCCAGCACCTTACCGGCCCGTCGACATTCTTCCTGACCGGTTTCGGGAAGAGAACGACCTCAACAGGATAGGCAACAGCCGAGACATACCAGCGGCCGCGAATGTCCTCGTAGGCGATGCAAACGGGCTTGACTGTGCTCCTGATCCCAAGCTTTTTCCTGGTTGGCTCCCAGCAGGAGGCTTTTTCCGGGTGCAGGTCACATGGCGTACCCTTCACTCGCAGATATTTAAGCACGACCTGTCCATCACCGGTGTGCTCAATTCGCATATCGTTAAAGGGTGAATCTTCAAATTTCGCGTTCCACATGCCCACGTAGAAAAAGGAGTCATCAAAAATCTTTTTTCTGGTTTTAGCGTCGAAGATCGCGAAAGACATTCCACCATCAGTGCCGTCAGAGGCACGAAAGAAGGCCAGCTCCCCCTTTACTCCCATGAAGTATCCATCCCACTCCTTTTGCCGGTCAACAACCCACTCTCCTTGTTCGTGAGACTTGCTGCATTGGGGAGCTTTTCCTTTCTCGATGAGAGCCATCGCAATCCATTCAGCACCCTTCTGTCCCTCGTCGTACTCTTTGACCATAAAGGCCGGATAGATAAAACAGGACAAGCGAACGTGAATGCCCGCTCCCGGGCCGTAGTACGGAGAGGGGCCGAGGTCCACAACTTTTGTGTCCACAGGTGTGTCGAAAGGATCGGCCGACGCAGCAAAAACAAACGCCTGCCCGCTCAGCACAAGCAACAAACCGGCGATGCGTCCAGCTGAATTCAATTTGGAACTGCCTCCACGCCGCCCGCCGGTAATTGACAGCATATGATCTCTGCGAGGGCTGACTGCTTCCAGCGCTCTTACATCCGAGAGTGGACGATCTGGACGGTATGGACTGCGGCGCGAGTTTCGATCCTGGTGATTTGGTAATTGGAAATCAAATGGGGATCCCGGTTTCCGGCGTTTGAAGCAAAAGCGAAGACCACCAGTCGGGGGCACCTCCCATCCAGGGAACCGCTGGGCGGAGGACACAGTCGTTGAAGACTGAAATACAAATGGCGAGCTAAAACCAGCAATCGCAGCACGCAAGCGCGCTGGCCTTCGCAGCAACAGGATGGACGAAATGGACTCAATGGACGAAATGGACTCAATGGACGAAATGGACAAAATGGACTACGGATGGACAAGGTGGGGGCTGACGCCTCCACGGGCGAGGGCGCCTGTACTACACAAGCAACAGCAACCCCTAAATCTGCCAAGCTATACCGGTTTTAGAAATAGTGCGGCGATTTGTTTAATGCGCTCCGCTCCAACACCGGGAGCTACGCGCAGGCCCCGCCTTGCGGGGCAGAGCGGAATTTGTTTCGTTTGCTGCTCTTTACCGCAGGCTGAAGCCTGCTCCGGCACGAGTGAAACTCGTGCCCTGATACAAGTCTTCTCGGCACATTATTAGCTAAAACAGTATAGAACTGCTCTAACGATCCGATAGGACGGAGCGGTCGATTTCTGCGATGGTGGTGCGGCCGGTCAGGGCCATGGCCATCATCAGTTCTGTGCGCAGAATCTCTATCACGCGGGCCACGCCTGCTGCGCCCGCGAGGGCGAGGGCATAGAGGTAGGGCCGTCCGATCAGCACTGCGTTTGCGCCGAGAGCCAGGGCCTTGAGGACGTCTGTGCCTCGGCGGATGCCGCCATCCACCAGCACCGGAATTTTTCCCGCGACGCGCTCAACTACGCGGGGCAGGGCTTCGGCTGTGCTGGGCAGGGTGTCCAGGTTGCGCGCGCCGTGATTGGAGACGATCAATCCGGCCACGCCCCTTTCGGCCGCGAGGGCGGCATCTACAGGATTCAAGACGCCTTTGAGAACCACCGGAATCTTCGCCGTGGAGCAGAGCCACTCAATATCCTTCCAGTTCAGTTTGGCGTTCAGCAACTCGCTGTAGATGGCGCTGCGCACCGGGCGGTGGCTGATGGCTCCCAGATTGAGATTGGGCAGCTTAAAATCCCGCGGCAAGATGAAGGCGGTGCGGCTTTCGCGGTGGCGCGCACCCAGTACGGGTGTATCCACGGTGACGCACAATGCCTTGCAACCAGCGGCTTCGGCCCGGCGCACCATCTGCTCGGTCAAGCCCTTGTCTTCCTGGAAATACAACTGGAACCACACTGGCTGCCTGGCCGCGGCAGTGACCTCTTCCACGGCCACCGTGGCAAAGGAGCTGAGCACGATGCCTGCGCCAGAGAGATTGGCTCCCTCGACCGTCGCCAGCTCACCCTGGGAGTGGCAGAGACGATGAAACGCCGCCGGGGCCAGGAAGATGGGAAATTCAAATTTCTGACCAAGGATTTCCGTGTGCAAATCGAGCCTGGATACATCCACAAGGACGCGGGGAGCCAGACGAATACGTTTCCAGTCTTCGCAATTGGCGCTCAAGGTAAGCTCGTCGGCTGCGCCTCCGGTGACGTAAGCAAAGGCCATTTCCGACATGCAACGTTGGGCCAGCGGCTCGAATTCGGCCAGCGAGAGAACAGATTCCAGCTCGTGTTTTTCGGGCATGGGAGACTAAATACTAAACAAAGTAATTGGTAATTAGTAGTTGGCAATTGGCGAAATCAAGAGCAACACCCAGCACGGAGACACGGCGTAGCCGAGCCGCAACCAAAATTTGCCGCAGATTTCCGCGAGATGTACGCAGATTGATAGGTATCGAGAATCGGGTCACCGGGTCATCGGGTCGTCGGGTCATCGGAAAAGCAAGATCCGTCTCGGCGCGAATACACGCGAATTTAGAACACAGCGAAGAAAG
>DATDGH010000538.1:0-3117 GCA_036522215.1 Candidatus Angelobacter sp.
GAGGACCCCGAACTCAATCAAGGCTTTGACATCAATGTATTTCCTTTAGAAGTAGAAAACACGTTGCCTGACTTCCGCAGCGACCTCCGCGTTTTCTCGATTGCTGCCGCCATAGTCCTGCTGCTCGCCTGCCTCAACTTAGCGGGGCTTATGCTGATCCGCGCAGCAGCTCGGAACAAGAATTTCGCAATCATGGCCGCCTTGGGTGCAAGTCGCGGCGCCCTTCTCTCACCGATTCTCACCGAGACTGCCCTTCTCGCCGTGATCTCCACCATTCTCGGCTATCTTGCTACTTATGGCGCTATCCATCTCATTGCCATTCTTAAGCCAAGTGACATTAACGCTCCTGAACGGCTCGCGCTTAACTTCCACAGCTTTCTCTTTACGACTTGTCTGTCCATATTCGTAATAATGGTCGTGGGACTTCTTTCCGCTCACAGCGTCTCTCGCACCAAAATTATCCACGCCCTCAAATCCACCATCGCCTTGACGCACCGGCCGTCCCCCCTCCGCTCCGTCCTCATCACCATTCAAATCGCCGCTGCAGTCACCCTGACGATTACCGCT
Organism: Candidatus Angelobacter sp.; assembly: GCA_036522215.1. Lineage (GTDB taxonomy): Bacteria > Acidobacteriota > Terriglobia > Terriglobales > Acidobacteriaceae > Angelobacter. Next base: position 568 of record DATDGH010000538.1, read on the forward strand.
GCCCTCTTAATACGCAGCTTCCAGCACATTCTCAATCTTGATCAAGGATTCGCGACCCAAGGCGTCCTCACAGCTCATCTGGCCCTCCCCCCACAGCAATATCCCACTCCCGACGCTCGTGGCCAATTCTGCCAACAACTTCTGTCGAATGTTCAAGCCATCCCAGGAGTTGAGGCAACAGCACTCGTTGATTATCTGCCGTTCCGCGCCATCCGCATTATTCCGTTTGAAATCGAAGGACGCCCTATAACAGAACGCAATGCAGCACCGTTCACCGACTTTGCCGATGTTACTCCCGCCTTCTTCACCACTGTAGGAATCACATTGCGCCACGGCCGGCTTTTCACTGAGCAGGACGCTGAAACCGACCCCCCGAACGCCGTTATCATCAATGAGGCACTCGCCCGTCAGTACTGGCCTAATCAAAATCCCATTGGCAGCCACGTTCGCCGAGTCTCGACCAATGGACCACCAGCCCCGTGGCAAACTGTAATCGGCGTGGTAGCAGACTTTCACCAAGTCAATACCGAAACTCCAGCCCGGCCCGAGTTGCTCTGGCCTACAAAAGCCCTCTCGGAGATGACTCTGATCTTACGAGCAAAGAACACAAATCCTTTGTCTTTGTCATCACCCTTGCAGCAAACAGTTTGGAATCTTGACCACGACCAGCCGGTCTCGGATATAGAGACACTTCAAGAAATCGTCGCCGATTACAACTCACAACGCCGCTTCAATATGCTCACCATAAGCGCCTTTGCCGCGTTTTGCGTTCTGCTCACAATCATCGGCATCTACGGCCTGACTGCCTCCTTCATCTCAGCGCATATCCGCGACATAGGAATTCGCTTTGCTTTGGGTGCTCAACAGCTTCAGGTGTGCCTATCCTTGTTGCGACCCACATTGCTCCCCGTCTTCGCCGGAATTGCACTCGGCCTATTGTCCTCATTTCTCGCTAAACGACTCATCGCGGCTGTCTTGTTCCAGACCAGTCCATTAGATCCTCTTACCTGCATCACGACACCCGTCGTTTTGTTAGCCATTCTGATCATCACCAGCCTTGCAGCAACTCAACGCGCAGCCCGCATTGATCCAGTCAATGTGCTTCGACAGGAATAACCAAACGTGAGCGATATCCAATCGTGTACGAAAAATGTATTGATTTCTACTCAAGTATGCTGCTATAAAGAGTCAATTTTGCTTGCCCGCCCACGGCTAGCCACAGCTGCAGCTGAACGAGAAGGAGCCAGGAGATGACCCCTAAGAAGAAGGGCAAGGCCGCACGTTCACGTTACATGATGGCCGACTTCATGCCCGATGAAAAGGACGAAATCATCGACTACTGCACTGAAGAAGGAACAACCATTTCCAGCTTTCTTGCTGAAGTTGCCCTCGATGACCTGTACCATGCCAGCCGAGAAGAACCCGCCGAAGAGGAACTCGAAATAAAGTTAAAGATTCCGGTGAAACACAGCGCCAAACTCCAAATGTTTGCGCGCCGCCAGGGAAAAACGGTCAACGAGTACATCAGTGAAATCGTTACGCCTTTATTCGCAAAAGGACAAACTTCGTTCCATAATCCGGATATCGAAAGTCTTCGCTATTACCTCTCGCCGGAAGAACATCGCATGCTGAAGAAATATTTTAAAGCCAACCGCGTCTCGCCACGGACCTACGTTGCATATCTGGCCCTCAAGGCGCTAAGACGGCGGCGCAAGAAAAAATAACAGCCACTCTGCCGTTTCTCCCCGCAGCATTCAGAACACAATCCGCGCCGCCCCTACTATTAGAAGTTCTTAATTTTATGCCTCCGACTTTCACACAATTAAAACCCCGGATTCCTCTCGTATTCACTTATGCATCCAGTCAGCCATCTCTTGTCTGTGTGTTGGTTTCTTAATTGATAAATTACCTATGTGTAAAATTAATATAGATTTATACTTGACAACAATCCTGCCGGGATTGTAATTTGCTTCCTGCCTCCAAGGAATGCCGGATATGGCTGGTATCTAGGCTCCTTTGGGTTGGACCAGGAGGAGCACCTTGAATTCAAAGACTCGGATCCGGGCAAATTCTGAGCTTTCGAGCAGTGCTCCTCTCGCCCTTCTTTCGGCAACGGAGGTCCAGTAATGACCTCTCGGTTCGCCCCGGCTCCTCACACAAATTATCGACCTGCTCCCCAACAACTTTGCTCGATCAGGATCGCTCCTACCCAAGGGCGAAGCCGAGAGGCTCGGGCATGCCGGCCTCTTGCCACACTGAAAATACAACCCGCTCCGGCGGCTCAAACATTCACCTCACTGCCTCGTTCTTTGGCAGCCTAATTCTCCCTGTGCCCCGCGGGGCCCGGAACCCTGCGGGGCTGGCGGACTATGAATGCGCCTAACGTCCGATGCACGAACCAATGCCCTCAGTATGCTCACAATAGTGGCTAACAAAGATTTCGGCCCTCCCCCAAAACTGCTACGCCACTTGTTCAGAAATCAACTGAGGAGGTCAAACCCGACATTCATTGAATACGTAACGACTACCTGTTATCGAATCCTGCGCCGC
>DATDGH010000539.1:0-21777 GCA_036522215.1 Candidatus Angelobacter sp.
CCGTTTCGAGCTTGAACTCCGAGACGGCTTCGATGGGCAGAGAGTAGGCGAGCCCCGATTCGGTGGCTCCGCGGCTTTCCGCGCCATCGATCAGCACGCCATTTTGTTGCGCCAACCCACCCGCGATCTGGGCCGTCGTAACCCGGCCGATGATGCCGGGATTCGACTGCTGTCCCTGAGTGGGAATGACACCCGGAACCACGGCGGCGAATGCCAGGGGATCGCGCGAGAGAATCGGTACTTGGGTTATGAATTCGATAAAGTTTATATCAAAAAGGGTGCTTACTACCCGCAGCTCCATGTTGACATAGAAACCGAACAGCATGCACTTCGCAAGGGAATCCTCAACCTTTTGGGAGGCCAATCAAAACTGCCCGTCGCCGTTTTTGAACAAGTGTTCCCGCCGTTGACTCCGCAGGCTGCACACCCACAGCCAGCCGCAGAGAAAACCAAGAGCTCCGAAACACCAAAAGGCTAAGCAAGATCTGCTTTCTTTGTGAGTTTGATGGCAAGACCGGCTCCGGGATGATCGACCAGAGAAGCCGTTCCCCGGATGATGCCGTCACTGATCATGCGTGCTCTGATCTCAAGCTCATAGTCACCTTGAATGCCGACTATGCTAAGAATATCCGGAAGGAAACTAGCCACGCGAACACGAGCTGCAAAAGCGCCGTCGTGTTCAACGTATGTACCAAGATAGGTATAACCAGTCTCGCCACCCAGAAGTTTGCCATCTGCAAGAACCACCACCCCTCCTCCACTCCCTTGGATGGCCACATATTGTGCAATCCACAGACCGTTGAGCATCACGGCTTTCCTCCGGAAGAAGCAGCAGCAGGAGGAACCTTACTTGGGAATTCATAAATAAACTTCATAAGCATCTCGAGGAAAAGAATGAGTTCTTCAGCTTCAGCTTGGGTCATCAGACGAATCTCGTGATTCGCTTCATTTCCTTTGCTGCGAATATGATCGACCCAGCCCCGACCGTTCGGAGGAACATAACCCTTATTAGCGAGATACTCAACATATGCTACAAACGGCTCGCCCTCCTTAGCACCTTGAGCAACAGCAACGTTCATAAGCAACTTTCGGCATGTAAGGACAGCAGCGGTAAAAGATGCTACCGAAACAGCCCTTCGTGCCTCGTCGTACAACGACAGAATCTCCGATGGGAGATTTGCGACAGGATTGCCAGGAACTAAACCAGGAACCGGACCACGATTGGAAAAATAAGTAGGATTGTTACAGTTCGGGCATAAATAAATAAATACCTGCGGGCTGACGTTCGGATCAGTAAAACCTTGAACAGAAGCAACCATGCTCCCGCAATATCCGCATACGAATTTCCGCGGAGCAAGTGGCGTTATATTCATCCAAGTCATAACTTCAGGCGCGCATGCCGATTTCCGGCTTCAGCAAATTTGCGCATTACTGCAGGGTTAAGCCTCTGCGGCGGTATACCCATTCGTAGTTTACCTCTGAGCATCATTGGTAGACCAATTCGTAGGATTGAATCCCAGCAATAGCCATTTGAGTTGGAGCCAATTCTAAGCTTCCTGTCAAATGTGCGATCACGGCGATCACTTAGCAGCTTTCATATCCTCAGTAACCACCGGCAGCAAAATATACGACGGATGCTTGGCATCGTGGTAGATCGTCTGCTGCGCCGCCACGTATTTGTTCTCCGTCTCGTTATGCCCGCCTGTGTTCAGATTGCGGTCGAACAATGGGAATGTCGCGCTGGCCACTTCCACTCTCAGCCGCGCTCCCGCCGGAATGGTGATGCCGGTCTGCCACAGATCCAGCGTGTATTCGTACACCTCATTGGGCTTGAGCAGCTCGGGTGTCTGCATGGACTTGCGGAAGCGCGCGCGGATCTTACCCTGCGTCAAGGAAAAGATTTCTCCGTCCTTATCTACTTCCATCAGGCTCACGAACCAATCGGTATCCCGGGCGGAGGACGATGCCGAGAGCACGGCTGAGATTGGCCCGGCAAAGGTAAGAGGCTTGGTCAGCACATCAGTCTGGTAAACGAGGATGTCTTTGCGCTCTTGAGTAATTTTGTGGTGATAGGCCTTGGCTTCACTCTTGCGCTCGTCCGCCGTGCGCACCTTCTTTTCATTTTCCTCTGATTCCTCGTAGAAGCGCGGCGCCGGCGTGGGATCGCCAGGATCATAGGTGTAGTGGTCCGCTGCAGCCTTGGCCGATGGCGCATCGAAGGTCAGTTTGCCATCGCCCTTCTCCGTATTGGCCTGGCCATTGCTCGTCAGATAGAGCTTCTGTGCCTGTGTAATCTCCAGCGGATACGTCTGTCCATGCAGCCATTTGTTGGAGCCCATCACAAACACGCTGACCAGCGGTTCCTTGTCAATGCCGTTGTCCACACCTTTGAGCCAGTGATCGAACCAGCGCAGGTAATCGCGTTGCAGATCAATGATTGCGCTCTCCGTAAAATCGCGCTCTCCAATCATTCTTCCCGCCGTATCGGTGTGGCCCCACGGACCAAGTGTCAACTTCTGGTAGGAATGCTTGTACTGCTCCATCTTCAGGTAGTTCAGCTTGGTGCCGATTCCGTCACCGTCAAACCATCCGGACTGGTGGAATACCGGAATATTCACGTCCTTCAGGCGGTCAAGAAAATCTGCCGGTCGCCAGTACGAGTCATCCGTCGGATGCTCAATCCATTTGCGCCAGTATTGGTTCTCTTTGCCCAGGACCGCTTTGTCCAGATCGATGACCGGAAGCGCGCGCAGCAGCTTGGAGTATTTTTTGTCGCCAATCTTGCTCAACGCCACGCCGGAGATGTCTGCTGTCGCCCCGCTCTCCACAATGTCCGCCCACCAGATGGCGCCCCATAGAAAGAAGGCTCCGTACTCGTAAGGAACGTTGTAGAACGGGTCCGGCGGCGCCACATTGGGAATCATGGTAACCAGATGCGGGGGATGCATGCCCGCCGCCCACCACTGCACCCAGCCCAGATAGGAACCTCCAATCATTCCCACCTTGCCGTCCGAGTATGGCTGCTTCGCCAGCCACTCAATGGTGTCGTAGCCATCCTTGGATTCATTCACAAACGGCTCCCAGACTCCTCCGGAACCGAATCGGCCGCGGCAATCCTGCACCGCGTAAACATAACCGCGCCGCGCGTAAAACCGCGCCTGCAATTCCGCCATCTCCTTCTTATACGGCGTTCGCACCAGGATGATCGGCGCCTTCTCCAGCCCTTGCGGACGGTAGATGTCTGCCGAGAGTTTCACTCCATCGCGCATCGGCACGCTCACGCCGCGGTCCACCTGGACTTCATATTTCGGAGCGGAGAGTAACTGGTCCGCCACTTCCGCTTTGCGCAGCCCTTCGTATCCTTCGCGCACGAAGGTTGCCTTCTGTGCCGGCACCTCCACCAGATAAATTTTTTCGGCGCTGTCGGCATAAGCGTAGACATCGGCGCCAGGCACGCTAAAGAGGAATTTCGTCAAAGAGAGGTCCTTACCGGCCACGCTGCGTTCAGATGTTTCCTTGGCTTCGAGGGTCAGATCAATGGCCGCTCCGGGAATCACCATGACCGGGAATTTCTGCGCGCCGCCTTTGCTTCGGTCATACGCGCGCAGGGCCAGGCTCATGAGCATGGGCGCGTTGTTGTCATACAACAGAACGCCCTGCCGCGTTTCCCAGGTCGTGGTCTTTTCTTTGACTGTCCGAGTGACTTTGATGCCTTCACGCGCCAAAGAAATGGGGCCGGTGGGCGCCTCAATCACGATCTTCGACCAGCGTCCTTCGGGATCAGGAACGATTTTCATGGTGCCCTGCACCGTTTGACCGGCGAAGGTAATGGTGACCGCATTGTCGAAGCTTCCGTCCTTCTTCCATGAGGACTTCATCACTCCCAACCGCTCTTCGTTCAGAATGAGGAAAAAAGTAGCTTCGTCTTCAAAGCCCGCAAGGCTCGCCGGAGGGCCTTTGGGCTGGTCAGGCTTCTCTCCGGCTCCGGCGCGCTTCAGCACCAGCGGCAGCGATGCTCCTCCCTGTTTCCAGTCGCCGGTAATCTCCGAACCGGCAGCATTCATCTTGCCTTGAAACGACGCCGCGATTCCGCTCAGCTCCAGCTTCACCTCATCACCGGTCTGATCGACCGAACTCACAGGTATGCCGGTGACGTTCTGGTCAGGACTGTCAATCGTGGCAGAGACCTTTCCTTCTGTACCCTTACTCACCTTCAGCACCAGCCGCAGCTTGGTTCCGTTGGCGTCCAATGTGCCGTTCCACTCTCCCACAACGCCGGCAGCGCTCTGCGCCGGCTTGGCGCCAGTTGTCTCCTGGGCGGTTGCCGTGGTCATTCCGCTCATTGTCATTCCGAACGGAGAGGGGAATCTGCTGTCGCTCTGCGCCGCGCATAATTGCAACCCCAGCCACACTACAACCACCAATGGAGTAGATATTTTCCTGACCATGAATGCCGCCTTTTGTTGTTGTCTGTTCAGATTGTGAGGAAAGAGGTTATTACTGTCCAGTTCTAAATAAAACTGAGCCATTGGCTCTTGGCTTTTGGCTCCCAGTTTTGACTTACGAGGATTCGCGCGGCTTTGTTCCCCACAAAATCTTGGTTTTGTTTTCTTCGATGTTCTCTGCGGACCTCTGTGTCCTCTGTGGTTAAAGGTCTTGAATTAATTACTAATTGCCAATTACTTGAGTAATGCTCGTCCCAACGCGATGCACGAGTAGACTGAGCAAACTCCCACAAGTGGCTGGTGCGTTCATACCGGAGGCTTTATGCTCCTCCCAATTCGGCATGAGAATATGTCAGCCCGGCGCTGGCCGGTCGTCACTCTTGGGCTGATCGCCCTTAACACCGTTATCTTTCTCGTCACTCATTACGGCGTAGCCCCGCCCTCCCCCAAACTGGTAGCGCAAGTACCCATTCACATCCTTATTCTTGCCGCCGAACATCCGGAATTGAATATGTCGCCGGAGATACAGCATACTGCCAGCTATATTCGGGATCGCGTGCCACAGTTCTGGGCATTCCTTAGGGATCGAACACGCCCGGCGTACGACGCCTGGGAGATGGAAATTAGAGAACTCTCGAACCCCGACACTCTGCAGGGGGAAATGGATTCTCTCAGCCAGCAGTGGCTGGAGTTGTGCGCTTCTGTCCCTTCACTGCATTACGGATTTATTCCTTCGGAACGCACGCCATTCACTTACGTCACCGCTAACTTCCTGCATGGAAGCTGGCTGCACCTGATCGGAAATATGTGGTTTTTGTGGCTGGCCGGCTTTGTCCTGGAAGATACCTGGGGACGGATTGTGTATGCCATCTTCTATCTGGTTGCCGGCGCTCTAGCGCTTCAGTTTTATGCCTGGACGAATCCTGAAAGCTTCATGCCGCTGATTGGCGCTTCAGGCGCGGTGGCCGGACTCATGGGCGCCTTTTTGGTGCGCTTTCCCAGAATGAAGATTGAAATGTCGTGGCTGTTCTTCTTTCGAGTTCGTTACCGCTTCAAGGCTCCCGCGTACTGTCTGCTGCCGCTCTGGCTGCTCATGGAAGTATTTTATGGATACTTATTTGGAACCTCCAGTCCGGTTGCCCACTGGGCCCACGTCGGCGGCTTCGTCCTGGGTGGCCTGGCGGCGTTCGCCCTTCGCCTGTCGAATCTGGAGCACAAATTGAATAAGGCCATCGAGCAAAAGACCTCATGGACCTGCGATCCCGTCATCGATCAGGCCACCGACCTGATGGAGAAGGGCCAGTTGGATGAAGCCATGGTCCTGTTAAATGGCTTCGCGGCGTCTCATCCGGATTCCCTGGACGCCTTCAATCTCATTCAACAGATCTGCTTTCGCAAAGGCGATATGCCCGCCTTCCGTGAAGCCAGTCTGGCGCTCTGTGCCCTGCACTTGAAAGCGCGGGAATGGGACCTGGCCTGGCAATGCTTCCAGGAATTGCGCAATACCAGCAATGAGAAGATACCGGCCAATCTCTGGTTCGACCTGTGTCGCGCGGCCGAGAACCTGAAGAATTTTCCTCTTGCGCTGGATGAATACCAGCAGCTCGCCGCTGCCTATCCAGCCGATCGCCAAAGCTTCATGTCGCAGGTAGCCGCCGGCAGAATCTGCCTGTCGCAACTCCAGCGTCCGCAGGAAGCTCTGAATTTCTTCAAGGCTGCAGCCGCCTCACCTGTCCCTCATCTCGATTGGGAACAAACCATTCAGGCCGGAATTCGCAACGCCCAGGCCGCCCTGGCCGCACCCCAATCCGCTGCCCCGGCCGTGTTGGCAAAATAGGAAGGGCGCAAGCCCTTAGCTCTTCGCCTTTGGCTCTTCGATTGCCGAATTACCAGGGTTATGCTATTGCTTTTGCTTTTCCGATGACCCGACGACCCGATGACCCGATTCTCGATATCTATCAATCTGCATTCATCTCGCGGAAATCTGCGGCAAATTCTGGTTGTGGCTCCGCTACGCCGTGTCTCCGTGGTAGATTTTGTTCGATAATGTTCGAGTGCCTGATTTACGCGAGCTATTCGCAAGAGCCAACGAAGAAAAATCCGGTGACCAGCTCGCCGGCATCGCCGCCCGCTCCGAGCAGGAGCGCGTAGCTGCCAAGTGCGCCCTGGCCGAACTGCCGCTCTCCGAGATCGTTGCCACTCCGTTGATCGATCCCGATAAAGACGACGTCACTCGCCTGATCCTCCAAACACACGACCGTGAGAACTTTGCTTCCATCAAGAGCATGACCGTAGGCGAGTTTCGTGAGTTCATCCTGCGCGATGAAACAGACGAGCAGGAACTCAAGCGCCTGCACTGGGCCATCACGCCGGAGATTGCCGCTGCCGTGGCCAAGATCATGAGCAACAAAGACCTGGTTCTTGCCGCAGCCAGGATTCGCGTGATCACTCGCTGCCGCAATACCATGGGCGAGCGCGGCGTGCTGGGCATCCGCCTCCAACCCAATCATCCCACCGACGATATCGGTGGAATCCTGCTCTCAGTCCTCGACGGCCTGCTCTTCGGCTGTGGCGACGCGGTGATTGGCGTGAATCCGGCTACGGACTCGGTGGAGACCGTCAACAACATTCTTCACGCGCTGAATCGCCTGATCACGGCCTACAATATTCCCACCCAGGCCTGCTGCCTGGCGCACATCTCCACCCAACTGGCAGCACTGGACCGCGGTGCGCCCGTAGACCTGCTGTTCCAATCCATAGCCGGAACCGAAGCCGCCAACCGAAGCTTCGGCGTAACCCTCAACATGCTGCGCGAAGGCCGCGAGCGAGTCCTGAAACACCGCGCAGATCGGGGTATCGGTGCATCGGGATATCGGGATATCGGAAAAGCAAAACCTTCAAGCCGCGAATTCAAACAAAAAAACGTGAGCGAGATGGAGAAACGAGAATCAAGGTTTTCCGATGACCCGATGATCCGACGACCCGATGACCCGATCGTTGGAACACCCGATGTCCCCAACGTCATGTACTTTGAGACAGGACAAGGAAGCGCCCTCTCCGCCGAAGCCCATCACGGCGTCGACCAGCTAACGCTGGAAGCCCGCGCTTACGGCGTGGCCCGCGTCTTCGAGCCGTTTCTGGTGAACAGTGTTGTCGGCTTTATCGGTCCGGAATATCTGTACGACGAGCGCCAGATCATCCGCGCCGGATTGGAAGACCACTTCATGGGCAAGCTGCTCGGGCTGCCCATGGGCTGCGACGTCTGCTACACCAACCACGCCGCCGCCGATCAGAATTCAGCCGATAATTTGCTGCTGCTGCTGGCAGCCGCAGGCTGCAACTACTTCATGGGTGTCCCCTGCGCCGACGACGTTATGCTCAACTATCAGTCCACCAGCTTCCACGACGCCCTCGCCGTCCGCAAACTATTCAATCTCCATCCCGCCCCGGAATTCTTACAGTGGCTGGAAGACATGAAGATTTACCATGATGGCCAGCCGGCCTACCTTGATGCGTCTGGCAGAAAACAACTGATGGCTGGACTGGAAGGCGCGGTGTTGGGATCCCATCTTTCTGGTAAATCTTAGAGAAACATTTCCGCCGTTGGTTCACGCACATAAAGCGGATTTACAAAAACCAGAATTCTAGTTGCACCTTTTGTAGTGCAATTTTGCCCCACATTGCACCCATTTTCAGAAAGGCCCTTTTTGCCGCTACTGCCGCTACCATGCCGCTAACCTCTTTGTCATCAGCGAAAACCTGGTAGCGGCAGAGGTAGCGGGAGGGGTTTTGGTAGCGCTACTTTTTTTCCAGCTCCTGGATTTAGTTTCCGCCTTCCACCGCGTGCGACACAAGGTGAGCTCAAAAAAACCAGGGGTGATTCCGCGATTCCGCGAGAACCTACGCCAATTGCGCGAAAACCGCTCGTGGAACGCCGAGCGGAACCGATTCCAAGCGGCGCGGAATTTCTCTGTCTTGCTGATTGCGACACACTTCTCCTGTGGCGCTCACGACAGTCTCGCGAGCGCCAAACTACACGTCTCCGGCTGCGTCCACGACTCTCATGTACGCAAAAACGTCTCAATATTCAGTTTTCAAAGATCGTTGCGGGGACCACAAATCCCGCTCGCCCTGGGGCGACCGCACATATAGCGCGTAATCTCAGAATTACATCTCGAGGGTGGAGAGTCAATAGAGTGCTGTCGAAATACTGTCAGAAATGGTGGATAAAACCAGCGAGAAACCAGGGAACAGGGAAGAACAGCTACTAGAAGATCAAAACCAACAGCAAGTTCAAAGACCATTCCAGCCACGAATTCAGGCGAACGAAGGCGAATTACTCTGTAGTTCCTTCGTGTCCTCCGTGGTTAAACGGTTTTGGTGTTGGTTCTCTTGCCGAAGACCCGCTGCGGCGGGTAACCTGTGGCCTATGCCCTGTAACCTCATTTCACTTCGTCTGATCGCCGCCGTTCTCTTTCTGATGGCCATTGCCTGGCCGCAACAGCCGGCGGACAACAAGAAACCTGCTCCGCCCGCAGATCCCTGTGCCGGCGCCCAGTCGCAGATGGAGATCACCAACTGCTGGGAGAAGCTGGCAAGCAAGGCCGATGCCGACCTTGCCGCCCTGTACCAGAAGACCCAGAAGGCGATTCGAGCGCAGATGGCTGAGGACGACGCCTCCATGAAGACGTACCGGCAAGGAGCGCTGGAAAAGTTGCGATCTGCCCAGCTTGCGTGGACCCACTATCGCGATGCGCAATGTGCTGCCGCCGAGCAGCAGTTTGAAGGCGGCTCCATTGCACCCTCAATCGTGGCCGGGTGCCACAAAGAGCTGGCCGAGCAGCGCATGAAGGACCTGCACGACACCTATGCGATCTACCTGAAGGCGCAGTAGAGCAGTTTTTTAGCCTGCCTTGAGCGAAGAGAGAGGCCCCTATTTCTGTTAGTGCTGCCGCAGGGCGCATGCCCTTAAGTGAATTAAGGAGCGTATTCTTTTCAGGGAAGCTTCGGCCACCGACTGACGGGATAGAAGATCTCGTGACTGAGGGAAAAAGCAGGCATCGCAGGCCACGCGAGGCAGCTTGGAAGATCATAGGGGCCTCTCACTACGTTCGAGGCAAGCTACAGAAACGCAATGCCTGAAGACCTCCACCCCGTCTGGTCCGATTTGATCGCCAGGATCCGCGCGCGCACTCCCGCCCGCGTGCTGGTGGAGCGCGCCGGAGCTGCCTACCGCACGCCGACGCAGCTCGAGCTGCGCCAGGCGCATGCGGCCGCTCGTGACGCCGTCCGCACAGAACTGGAGCTGGAAAGAGATCTGGGCGCGGAGTTTGTGGAGCGATGGCAGTTGTTTGAAGTCTCCACACAGGCGAGTTCCAAAGACGAATTTCTGCTGCGTCCTGATCTGGGCCGGAGGTTGAACCAGGCCGGGCGACAAAAAATTCTGGCCCGCTGTCCGGAAGAAGCCGATCTCCAGATTGTGATCGGTGATGGCCTCTCCGTTACCGCAATCGTGGCGCAGGTGCCGCAATTGCTGCCGAAAATATTTCAGGCGGCGCAAGCACACCGCTGGAAGATGGGACAGCCATTGGTCGTCCGCCATTGCCGCGTGGGAGTGATGAACGATATAGGCGAACTGCTGCGCCCCAAGGTAGTGGTGCTGTTGATCGGCGAGCGTCCGGGCCTGGCGACGGCGGAAAGTCTTTCTGCTTACATGGCGTACCTTCCCAAGTGCGGAGACCACGATGCCAACCGCAACTTGATCTCAAATGTTCACGCGCGAGGCGTAAGCGCGGATGCGGCAGCCGCACGGATCGTGAACCTGGCGGCGCAGATGATGCGCCGGCGGCTGAGCGGAGTGGGACTGAAAGAAGAAATCGGGTCATCGGGTCGTCGGGTCATCGGTTCATCGGAAGACCTTCCATCGCCAGAGGACAATGCCGACAGATGAGAAGCTTCTGCCTTTCAATTACTCAATTACCAAAATTACCCACTTAGCAAATCCACTTGATTCGCGTTCATTCTTGGCTCACGGTTTTGATCTGCGTCTGTCTGCGAAATCTGCGGCTAACTTGTTTTTTCTTACTGGCTCCGTGGCGAGTTTTCTTCCAGCTTGGCTTTCACCATGCGGTAAAACTCCCACACGTTATCGCCCTCGCCTTCAGTCAAGCGGCGATGCACTTTAATGGAAGGAAACAGCTTGTTTCCGTTCACGCTCAAGGTCAGCGTGGCAAACTGCTTTCCCGGATAGGTCTCGATGCTCCAATCGCCGCCGAATTGGCGGCGAATCACCTCGCCCAGGTAGCTGCCCCACATCTTGCAGAATTCGCGGACATCCGCATCGGACGGTTTGCTCTCCGGCATCTCGCGCGCGAGCTGCGCCAGCACAGCCTCAGCTTCCATGAGCGAATTCTCGCTGTAGTCGAGCCGGGAGTCGAACTCGCGCGCCAGGGCGACGGCCCGCTCGGCGTAGGCGTGAACCATGGAATCAACAGAATCGTGGTCGGGCACAGATTTAAACCTTACCACCGATTTTGAAGTATCGCGGTGTGATCTGGACGAGCGAATTGATAATTGCTGCGCGCTCGCCGAAAATAGGTCCATGACCGAGCCGGAAATACGTCTGCTCTTGCGCGTCACGGCGCAAACCTCATTTCTTCTGTTTACCGGTGCGTTTGCGGCTGCCGGATTGCAGGCCCTGGTCCCTGGCAAGGCCAGCAACTGGCTGGCGCGAAACAGTGATCGGTTTCTTCTCGGCTTTGTTGCGTCGCATACGGTCCACCTGGGATTGATTATTCTCCTGCTCAACACCGTGCGTGTGATACCTCCCCGTGAAATCTATGCTCTCGTCATCGGCGGATTTGCTTACCTGCTGATCTATGCCCTGGCGGCAGCGGCGATCGCACGCTCGATGGGCCGGAAGCCGTTGGCGTTGATTGGCTCGGCCGGCTTCACCAGTTTTGTCATGTACACGCTCTGGGTGATTTTTGCGTCAGCCTTTGTGCCTCGCATGGTCAAGGGCTGGCCGATTTATTCTGTGCTCGGCGCGATAGCCCTCGCAGGAGTGGCGCTACGCATCGCCGGAGGGGCAGCCAAGGTACGGGCGGCTGCGGCCTGATCAGTGGCTAACTCGGAGAATCTCTTTGGAGACGCGCTTGCCGCTGGCGATGGCGCCATGGACGGTGCCATTGTCGCCTCTGGATTCCGTGGCCTCACCGGAGAAGAACAGGGTTTCAGACACCGGAGTCTCCAGTTCGTGCCCGGCATCGGCGCCGCCCACTGCGGAGTAGCTATACGCCCCGCAGGAAAAAGGATCGGCTTGCCAGTCGTGGCTTAAGCCCTGCTGAAGTTCGCCACGCAGGCGCTCCACATCCGTGTCCAGAATTCCAGCCAGGGATTCAAGCGCGCGGTTGACGCGCTGCTCCTCAGTGAGTCCGGCCAGCGCGGTCGCATAACGTCCTGCGGCCCAGCCGGTAAGAATAGGAAACGGCAGCGGATTGCTCGTCCACCAGGTGGGAAAGTGAGGCTCGTCGCTGAACACGAAGCTGACACCCCGGAGCGGCTCCTTTTCCTCCCAGAATCTGCTGCGAAAGCCCAGGCTGACGCGGATTACCGGACCCATTTCCAGTCTTTGCAGGGCTCTTTCTTTTTCGCGCAGCCCCGGATGGAAGCTGATCTTGCCCGCCTTGAGCAAACTGAGGGGCACGGTCAGCAACGCACGCGACGCCTGAAATTCATTGCCGGCTGCGGTCTTGAGTTTGACTTTCCCTTTCTGCCAGTCGATTGCAGTAACCGCTGTATTCATCTGCAACTCGCACAACTTCCGGTCAGTCGCGGTCGAAATGCTCTTCACCAGCGAGTCATAACCATCGCCAAAGCGGAATTGCCGGTTGCCATCAACTTTTTCTTCTGCCTGATTGCTTCTTACCAGTGAATGGACGCTGATGCGGCGCGGGTCAGCAGCGTGAAAGCCTTCCACAAAACGCAGGCCCTGTTGTTTGATTTCAGGGTCAGCTTCAACATGATCGAGGAATTTCTGAAAGGACTGGTCAGGCTCATCCGTACTCATTTTGGAAAAAAGTTTGTCGACGTCCTCCATGATCGGATCGTCTTCCACCCACTGGTTGCCTTTGCGCCGCGCCAGCTTCCACGTCATCTCGGCCACGCGTAGCCCGGTTTTGTTGACCAGATCGAAGGTCTCGGGCGGGCGTCCATGGATAAACTCGGCGCCCAGTTCCACGGGATAATTCGGCGTGTGATGAGTGAGGATGCGGCCGCCGATGCGATCGCGCGCTTCGAGCAGCAGCACGCGCATTCCGCTGTTGGAGAGCTCATGCGCCGCCGTGAGACCGGCTGCGCCGGCGCCGATGATCACCAGATCTGGAGGAGAGTTCATAGTATGGTCGGCAGGGCGTGGCGCAATCCACAGTCTAAAGCAGTTCGAGAATTTGCGCGCCACAGGTATAGGATACTGACGGCGCAGTTATAGGCGGCTACTCATCCCTCATGCCCGATCCAGAGAAATTGGAGCAGCTCAAATCCTGCAACGAGCCCGCGTTCCGGGAGTTCTACGAGATTTACGCCGCCTCCATCGCGGCGCGGGAACAGAAGTCTGAGGCCTGGATCTGCGAGATGGTCCGCAAACCGGACAACAAAGTTCTGGTGATAAAGCGCGGGGGCCAGGTGAAGGGGTTCAGCATTCTTTTCCTGCCGCGCTCGCGGTCATTTGGACTTCTGGAATACATGGCGGTGGTCCGAGAGGAGCGCAATCGCGGACTGGGAGCTGAGATCTTCCGCCGCAGCATGGAACATGCGTGGACGCGGGAGGGCCAGGCCGTCCCCATCCTGCTCGAAGTTGATTCCGACCGCGAACCGAGCCTCGACCAGAAATTAAGGACGCGCAGGCAGCAGTTCTACCACCGTCTGGGATGCTTGCGGATTGCCGGGCTGGATTACATTCTGCCTCTGCCCGGCGAAGGCCCTCCTCCGGAAATGGACCTGATGATCTATCCGGCGGGCAATCTCAGGCAGATCCCTAAAGCCGATCTGGAGAAATGGCTGGAAACGATCTATCAGGATGTATATCGCTGCTCCCCGGACGACCCGCGGATTGGGAAGATGCTGGCGAACCTTCCGGAGGCGGTGCAACTGGAGTAGACGAGGCTTCAGGAGAAAACACGATGGCTTTTATTCTGATCGAATCCCAAGACCTTTCGACGTGGACCAAGGTCCAGGTGATTGCTGATGCGGGGGCGGCGATTGGAATTGTCTTTACCTTGTTCTACTCGCTGTGGAGTTTCACCACCGCATTGCGCGACGGCTACTACGCTGAACTGGACCGCGTCTACTTTGAATTGCTGAAGATCACGCTGGAACGGCCCTACCTGCTGGATTTTCCCTCGACACCCGATCCCCAAAAACAGCGGGAGTACGATGCCTACGCCTTCATGGTTTGGAATTTTGTTGAGACGGTTTTCGACCGTTGCCAGGGCTGGGGGAAAAGAAGTTTGCGCGCTACCTGGTATCCGGTGATAGAGGCTGAGAATGCCCTGCACCGGCAATGGTTTGACGTGCCGGCAAACCGGAGTAAATTCAAACAGCACTTCTGCCGCTTCATCGAACGACAATATCCATCGAAGGCAATCAAGAACTAGTAAGAGGTGTTTGCTGCTCTGGAGGTAGCGGCAGAGGATAAATTCCCAGCGCTCGCGCCGCGCCTACGTCTACCGTGAGCACCTCCGCTGTAGGAGTTTTCTTCATCCATTCCTGGGCGCGTGCAGTGGCCTGATTGAACGAGCCATTGGGAAGCACCGTAAGGTCGAGATAGAGCACGCTCTGCGAATTTGGCGCCAGGCGCACGCCGGTAAACGCGTGCCCGGGTACGATCACGATCACCGGCTGCATTCCCAGGTTTTCCATGGCAGACGCAAAGGCGACACTCACATCAATGCAGTTGGCGTTGCTGAGCTCCAGCGTCTCGCGGGGAAGGCGTATGCGTTCCGTCTCTCCGGGAAAATTGCCAAAGGTGTAGATGCTGCTCACGTAGCTGATACGTGATTGCTTCATGGCGGCGAAAACTGCCGCCGCCTGCTCCCGTACCTGCGCTTCCACAGGAAGCCGCGCCACCGGATTGTAACCGCGCAATCTTCCGCCGGGCATAAAGCGTCCTGCCCGCGATAACAGTTGCAGCACCGACTCATCGTGCGGAGTGACCCAGCGGGCCAGCAGTTGCGCGTTGGCGAATTTCTGTCCCCAGAAAAAATCTGAAGGACTGTGCAGAAACACAGGACGCTGCTGGGCAAAGACATAGCCGGTGGATGGGTCTTGGGCCTCGACCGCCAGCGTGGCCCTGCGGATTTCAGCATTGGCATATGCCTGCGGCAGCAGCTCCGGTTCAAGGCGTAAGGAGCGTGTTTCATGCGGAGCGATCACCACGGTTTCACGCAACTCGGCGCTCCAGCCCTGCACCCTGGCGGTGATGACCTGCAAGACCGGACGTGCGGCGGTGTTGCTGATGTTCAGCACAGCTACCGGCCAATAATCGGACGCCTGAATGCCCGCCAGCGCGGGAAAAATCTCTCCGCGTCCCGGCAGATCAAGCTGGTAGTGGACCTGCAACGGCGAGACCGGCTCATTGCTCAGATGCGCCGATGCCGGCAGATCGGGAGGCGGAATCGGGGTGAGCGTCAGATGGTAGAAGAACTTCCAACTCCAAACCAGAGCGGCAGCAAGGCAGACACTGGTCAGCGCAAAGAAGACTGCTAACATGCGCGCTGTTCTACCTTTCGCCATCTCCCTATTGAGATGACGAAGTTCCAGAGGAAGACGCATGAAGAATCGCCGTGATGGCCGTGATCGGAAAACCCGACCATGCCCACAATACCGCAGCCCTTCAGCCCAAAATAACTGCGGGCCTGATTGCTATTTGCTAATTGCCAATTGCTCTTTCGCATCCACAAAGGCCACAGCTTCTTCCAGCACTTCCTGCACCAGTTCAGGCGAGGCAGCTTCCGCGTAGAGACGCATGAGCGGTTCGGTGCCGGAAGAACGCATCAGCAACCAGGCCTCTGCGCCGTTGCCGTTGGTGGGAGCATCGAGGAAGAACTTGATGCCATCAAGATTTTCTTTGCGCAGGATTTTATAGCGGCCCAGGTGCTGGACATCATCACTGGAGGCGCGCGCAATGGCCGACTCCTTCACCTCATTGGGCACATGCAGATCGCGGCGGGCGTAGTAATGCGGGCCGTATTCCTTCTGCAGCGCTTCCACCAACTGGCCCAGGCTCTTGCCTTCATCGGCCATGATGTTGGCCAGCAGCAGCGAATTGAGAAGGCCGTCGCGCTCCGGCAGGTGGCGCTGAATGCCGATGCCTCCTGATTCTTCGCCACCAATCAGGATCTGCCGTTCCAGCATGAGGTCACAGATGTACTTGAAGCCGATGCCGCACTCATGCAGTTTGCGTCCATGTTTAGTGGCGATGCGGTCCAGCATGCGGGTGGTGTTGAAGGCCCGCACTACGTCGCCCGGCCAATCTTTGTGCGTGAGCAGCCATTGCAGGATGATGGAATAGATCTTGTGGGAGTCGACAAAGTTGCCGTCTTCAGCCACCGCGCCAATGCGGTCGGCATCGCCATCCGTGGCCAGCCCGGCGTGACACTTCTCCCGCACTACTGTCTCCTGCAGCATGCGGATGTGGGGCTCTATGGGTTCCGGATTGATGCCGGGAAAGAGTGGATTCACCTCATTGCGAATCTGCACATGCTGAATGCCGCGCTGCTTGAAGATTCCGGAAAGCACATTCCGTCCTGCGCCATACATGCAATCGATGGCAAACTTGAATCCGGCTTTGGCAATTTTCTCCAGATCGACGAACCTGACAATGGCGTCGATATAGGGAGTGTGGAAGTCGGCGTCCTGAATGTCGGCCGGATTGCCTCTGGGCATGGCGCCGGCGCATACTTCGTCTTCAATCTGCTTGATGATGCCGGGAGTGGCTGACCCGCCGTAGGTGGCCTTAAATTTCACTCCATTCCAGCTCCAGGGATTATGGCTTGAAGTAATCATGACTCCGCCGGCGGTGCGCAGGCTCTTGACGGCGTAGGAGAGCGCCGGTGTGGGCGTGTAATCGTTGGCCAGCTTTACCGGGATGCCGGCGAGAGCGATGACCTCGGCCGTGGCTTCAGCAAAACGCCGCGAGGCAAAACGGGTATCGTAACCGATCACGATGCCGCGCGAGGGATCTTCTTTCTTGAGGACGTAGGAAGCGATGGCCCCGGCTACACGGCGCACGTTGGCAAAGGTATAGTCGTCGGCGATTACGCCGCGCCAGCCGTCCGTTCCAAATTTAATTTCGTCGGACACTTAACATTCTCACCTTGCCAGCGCCACAGCCGGCATCGGCAATTTGGTAATTGAGTAATTTGAAAATTTGGTAATTGAAAGTCAAAACCTCTGAGATCCAGATCACAGCTAAGAGCCCGAACCTGTATTCCTCACACCAACTCTGTCTTTTTCTTGTCGTTCAGGTATTTCACAATCTTGCCCACGTCCTGCGAGTGCTCGCGGGTAGTGACCAGGATTGCGTCCTCAGTCTCCACCACGACCAGATCATGGACGCCCACGGCAGCCACAAATTTCTCCGGAGCATAAATGTAATTGCCGCTGGCCTGTAACGCAAAGTAATCTTTGCCCTCCACCACATTGCGCCCATTCTGTTTGCTGGCCAGGGCCTGATGCTCATAGAGCGCATTCCAGGAACCCAGGTCATTCCAGCCAAAATCCGCTTTCAGGCACAGCAGGTTGGAAGAATGCTGGCCTTTGGCAGAACGAGGCTCCAGCACGGCATAGTCTATGCTGATGTTCTCGCACTTGGGATAGAGCTGCTCGAACTTTTTGTCGAAGTCTTTGGAGCCCCAGGCTGCGGCAATTTTTTCCAGGAAAGGCGCGGTTTCCGAAAGATGCTCGCGCAGCGCGTGGGTAAGGGTGCGCGCGCTCCAGACGAACATCCCGCTGTTCCAATAGTAATTCTTCGCGGTCACGAACTCTTCCGCCTTTTGCGCGTTAGGTTTTTCAGTGAACCGCTTCACCCGAAACAGGCCGCTTTCCAGGGAGTCTCCGGTTTCGATGTAGCCATAGCCGGTCTCGGCGCGGCTGGGCTGGACGCCCATCACCACCATGTTCTCGCCCTTGCCTGCGATTTCCACTGCCCGCAGCAGCAGCTTGCGGAATTTTTTTTCGTCGCCGATCACGTGATCGGCGGGAAACATGCCGATGATGGAATCAGGAGCGAGTTTTTCCAGGAGAAACGCGGCCAGGCCGATGGCGGGAGCGGTATTGCGCGGCTCCGGCTCAATCACAATCTGCTTTTCGGGAATGTGGGGAAGTTGGCGCTGAATCTCTTCGGCAACAAACTCATTGGTAATGATCCAGAAGTTCTTTTGTTCGCCGGCGGGCGCCAATCGCTCCACCGTCTTCTGAATCATGGTCTGCGTGCCATCAAGGGCAAGCACTTGTTTGGCCAGCCTGCGCCGGCTGCGCGGCCAGAACCGCGTCCCGCTGCCTCCGGCCAGAATGACCGGATAAAAATTATGTTTGGTCACAAATGACCCTCTATGGACATGGAAAGCGCTGCGTACATTATGGCGCTACAGTCGCGATATTTTCCACCAACACCGTCTTTGGGTGCCCAACCTTCTCAACCGGCAGGGACGCACACAGGAATTCCAGCTCCGGTGGGAGGTCCCACCGTGGCTTCACCGTGAGCTTCTCTACTGCCGCCGGGACCACCACCACCTCTCCACAATTGAAGCTGATCGGTTCCGAACTATCTGACAAAATTACTCCCGCGCCACGAATTGCCGCCAGGCACCAGACGCTCCGCCTGGCGTGCCGCGGCCGGCGAAACTCCCACGGGCGCGACAGCGAAAACTTGTCTACGACGAAGCACGGAGAGGTCACTACGTTTGCCTGGCTCTTGCCGTCTTCCGCGTTGGCATTCTGCTGCTTCACTTTTCCGGCGTGGGTCGACTCTTTGATGGCCAGCATGCCGGCGTCAATATGCAGTTCGCGTGGACGGCCGTAATCATACAAACGATAGGTGGTATCAGAGTTCTGCTGAATTTCAAGGAGCACCGCTCCGGGCCCAATGGTGTGAACCGTGCCCGCATCCACGTAAATCAGGTCGCCGGGATGAAGGTCAATCCAGTTGAGCAACTCCTCCATTCGGGTTTCATGGATCGCGCGTTTGACTTGGTCTTTGCCGACGCCGGGCTTCAAGCCCAAACCTACCTGCGCCCCCTCCGGGGCGTGGAGAACATACCAGCATTCGGTCTTGCCGCATGGCTCGCCGTCTCGCGCAGCAGCCTCATCGTCGGGATGGACCTGTACGGAAAGTTTTTCTTTAGGAAAGAGAAACTTGAGAAGCAGCGGGAAGCGTGAATCCCGCGCCGCTTCTCCCAGGAAGTCCGCGCCCAGCTCGCGGCTCAAGTCGTCGAGTGTGCGCCCCGCAAACGGACCATTGGCGACGCGGCATTTATCGCCGGTCAACCATACTTCCCCTACCGGCTCGCCGGTGACTTCGCGGGAATAGATCGGCTCCAGATTGCGGGCGCCCCAGACTCGTTCGTAGAATTCAGGGTGCAAGCGCAATGGATAAAGATGAGGCATTTAACGTGAGACTAGTCTAGTCCGCGCACCCGAGCTGCTGTCTTTTAGAATCACCAGAACGCAGGAGCGTTGTATACCGGTCCTTCGCGATCAAATAGCTGAAGGTGACAAACCAGCACTTACGCCTGCTCATGGCTCAATTTCGCAAACCAGTCTCTCATCCATCCCAGACCCTTCTTGATCTCTGCTGACGAGGTAGCGTAGGAGAGACGGATATGGTCTCTGGTGCCAAAAGCCTCGCCGGGGACGGTGACCACATGGGCCTCATGCAGCAGCCGTTTTGACACATCGGCCGCGGAATGGATGCCGTTGCGTCCAAAATAAGCGGAGACGTTCGGATACACGTAGAAGGCTCCCTCCGGGCGGACGCAGGTAATGTCCGGGATGCCGGCCAGCTCCTGCAGAATCTGATCGCGCAGCTGGATGTAGCCAGCCTTCATCTCGGCAATACAATCCTGTGGCCCGGTCAGCGCAGCCACCGCCGCCTTCTGGATCATGTGCGCGCTGCTGGAGGTATTCTGGCTTTGCAGCTTGGTAAGGGCGCTGGTGATGGGCGCGGGAGCCAGCGCGTACCCCAGGCGCCATCCGGTCATGGCGTAGGTTTTGGAGAGCGAACCCACAATCACCAGATGCTCGCGGACGTCGGTCACGGAGCCGGCCGAGAAACTGCCGGCAAAATTCAGATAGACGTAGCATTCATCGGCAATCACGTAGATGCCGCGTTTGTGCGTCAGTTTGAGGATGGCGGTGAATTCTTCCGGCGGGAACACTGCGCCGCTGGGATTGTTCGGGCTATTGATAATCATGGCGCGAGTACGCGAGGTAATCTGGCGCTCGATCATCTCCGCCGTGAGCTGGAATCCATCCGCCTCGTCGGTTTCGACATAGACGCACTTTCCGCCCGCATACTCGACGATGTCCTTGAATGAAACCCAGTACGGGACAGGCAGGATGACCTCATCGCCATGGTCCACCAGCACCTGGATGGCATTGAAGAGGGCCAGCTTGCCGCCGGTTGAGGCAATGGCCTCTTCCGGCTTGTAGCCGGAGCCGAAATCGGTGGAGTGGCGCTTGGCGATGGCGGCGCGGAGCTCGGGAATTCCCGCAACCGGCGTGTAACGGGTAAAGTTCTGCTGGATGGCGGCGATGGCGGCATCCTTTATATGTTGCGGCGTGGGGAAATGCGGCTCCCCGGCGCCGAACTCCACCAGGTCCGCGCCTGCGGCCTTGAGCTTGGCTGCCTCCGCAACCACAGCCATGGTGGCGGAGATTTCGATACGGTTAACACGATCGCTGAACTGCTTGACTGCCGGTAACGTGGCCATTAAAAGGTCCTCACTCGCCTGCGAATTTTTCACGCAATTTTTGCTCGACCAGTTCGGGCACCAGACCGCGGGCCGAGCCGCCGAGACGGAAAATCTCTTTTACCAGACGGGAGCTCAGGTAGGAATAAGCTTCCGCCGGCATCATGAAAACGGTTTCAAGCTGCGGCTGCAGCTTGCGATTCATCAAGGCCATTTGGAGTTCGTATTCGTAATCACTGATGGCGCGGATGCCGCGCAACAATACCTTGGCCTTCTTTTGTACGGCATACGCCACCAGCAGGCCCTCAAAGACGTCAATACGCACGTTGGGAAAGGGCTTGACCATCTGCTCCAGCATCTCACGGCGTTCAGAGACGGTAAACAGAGGATCTTTTTCCGCATTGCGCAGAATGGCCACAATCAGCTCTTCAAAAATCTTACTGCCCCGCTCGATCAGGTCGAGATGACCGTTGGTAAGCGGATCGAAAGAGCCGGGATAAATGGCACGCACTGAGTTCAAAAGATTTCCAGTGAAAGCAAAATCTTATCACTGATGGGGAGATCGGGGCACGACCCCAGCCCGCCCAACAGCAGGCGCGCTGGGACCCCCGCATCGGTATATCGGGATATCTGGGCATCGGAAAAGCCACAGGATCAGGGTACGTGTGCAGCTCTATCAGTTTGGTGTTCTGAGACGAAGGTGGCGAATTCCTGCAATGTTGCTGTGTAGGTTTTTCCAGCCACCATTTCCAGATCGTTGTGGTCCGCCCCGGGTACGGAGACAAATTTCCTGGGCTCATTGGCCCGCTCAAACAGTTTTCGGCCGTGCCAGGGGGGAATCACGGTGTCAGAATCTCCATGGACAATCAGAACAGGGCAGTGGACAGCGCGAATGTCCCTGTAATTTGGAAACTTGTCAAAAGGCAGCAAAGGAACGCGCGTGAGCACGCGAAAAGCCGAGAGGAAAGGGCTTTGCAGGATCAACGCCGCGATCTGTCTTCGGGCGGCCAGGTGGACTGCCGGACCGCTTCCTACCGACTTGCCAAAAATGATGAGATGGTCAGGCTCAGTGTGAAGGGTGGAAGTGAGGTATTCGTAAGCAGCGTCTTCATCATCGTAGGCAGCCTTTTCGCCCGGCTTGCCTTCACTCGTTCCATAGCCCTCGTAGTCATAGGCAAGAACATTGAATCCAGCGCGCCGCAGGTCTTCCAGCCAGAAACCGTCATTTCCCAGGTCCTCGGCATTGCCATGGCTTACCAGCAAGGTGAACTTTGCTGTGGGGTTGGGGAGGTACACCGCTGATACCTTTTTGCCCTTTCGAGTTGCGAGTTTCAGAATTCCCGCGTCATCCTTGTAAGAAGAAG